>DASUZQ010000098.1:0-4568 GCA_036376815.1 Methyloceanibacter sp.
GCGCTGATCGTTCATCACGTTGTCGTATTTCAACAGGTTCTTGCGGATGTCGAAGTTGCGCGCCTCGACCTTGCCTTGCGCCTTCTCCAGCGCCTTGTTGATCCAAGGATGGATGATGGCCTCGTCCTCTTTCAGGCCGAGAGCCTGCAGCATGCCGTCCATGCGCTGCGAGCCGAAGATGCGCATGAGATCGTCCTCGAGCGAGAGGAAGAAGCGCGAGCGGCCGGGATCGCCCTGGCGGCCTGAGCGACCGCGGAGCTGGTTGTCGATGCGCCGGCTCTCATGGCGCTCGGTGCCGACGACATAAAGGCCGCCGGCTTCCAGCGCCTTCGTCTTCTTCTTGGCGACCTCGGCCCTGATGGCGTCGCGCTTGGCGGCGATCTGCTCGGGTGAAAGCTCTTTGCCCTTATCCTTCTCCTCCGTGGCCCAATCCTCGAGCAGCATGTCGGGGTTGCCGCCGAGCTGAATGTCGGTGCCGCGGCCGGCCATGTTGGTGGCGATGGTCACGGCGCCGGGCACGCCGGCCTGGGCGATGATATGCGCTTCCTGCTCGTGGTAACGGGCGTTGAGCACCTGGTGCGGAACCTTGTCCTTCTTCAGGAGCTCGGAAAGGATTTCCGACTTCTCGATCGAGGTGGTGCCGACCAGCATCGGCTGGCCGCGCTTCTGCGCATCCTTGATCAGAGTGATGATGGCCCGATATTTCTCCTGCGCCGTGCGATAGACTTCGTCGTCCTCGTCTTCGCGGATCATGTCCATGTTGGTCGGAACCTCGACCACGTCGAGGCCGTAAATGTCCAAGAACTCGTCGGCCTCGGTCGCGGCGGTGCCGGTCATGCCGGCGAGCTTCTGGTAAAGCCGGAAATAATTCTGGAAGGTGATCGAGGCGAGCGTCTGGTTCTCGGGCTGGATGGTCACGTGCTCCTTGGCCTCGAGCGCCTGATGCAAACCTTCCGAGTAGCGGCGGCCTTGCATCATGCGGCCGGTGAACTCGTCGATGATGATCACCTCGTCGTTCTTGACGATGTAATCGCGGTCGCGCTGGAACAGGGTATGGGCGCGCAGCGCCTGCTGCACGTGGTGCACGACGCTCACATTGTCGATGTCGTAGAGCGAGTCGCCCTTGAGCAGCTCCGCCTCGGTCAGCATCCGCTCCACGCGCTCGTTGCCGGCTTCGGTCAGGGTGACGACGCGCTGCTTCTCGTCGAGCTCGTAGTCGGTCTTTTCGAGCTTGGGGATGAACTTGTCGATGGTGTTGTAGAGCTCGGAGCGGTCGTCGAGCGGACCGGAAATGATCAGCGGCGTGCGCGCCTCGTCGATCAGGATCGAGTCGACCTCGTCAACGATGGCGTAGTAGTGGCCGCGCTGCACCATCTCGGCGGTCGAGTATTTCATGTTGTCGCGGAGATAATCGAAGCCGAACTCATTGTTGGTGCCGTAGGTCACGTCGGCGGCGTATTCCACCCGGCGCTGGTCGTCGTTGAGCTCATGCACGATGACGCCGACAGCGAGGCCCAAGAACTTGTAGATGGCGCCCATCCAGGCGGCGTCGCGCTTGGCGAGGTAGTCGTTGACGGTCACCACATGCACGCCGCGGCCGGTCAGCGCGTTGAGATAGACGGGCAGCGTCGCCACCAGCGTCTTGCCTTCGCCGGTCTTCATCTCGGCGATGCGGCCCTCATGCAGCACCATGCCGCCCATGAGCTGCACGTCGAAATGGCGTTGGCCGATGGTGCGCTTGGCGGCTTCGCGCACCGTGGCGAAAGCCTCCGGAATCAAATCTTCGAGAGGCGTTCCGTTCTTGACGCGCGCGCGGAAGTCGTCGGTGCGGGCGCGCAAGGCCTCGTCGGACAAAGCTGCGACCTCAGGCTCGAGCTTGTTGATGGCGGCGACAAGGGGCGGGTATTTCTTCAGTTTGCGGTCGTTGGACGAGCCGAACACCTTGCTGGCCAAGGTACCGAAGGAAAGCATTGGACGTTAGCCTCTCATCGCAGGAGCTGGTTCAGAGGTGACTTAAGCCTTGCCGGGCGAAAGCACTTCAAGCGTCGAAGCGTCATGCTCCCGTTCCCTGCCGGGCTCGCATAAAACCGGGGGAAAGCGACCAAAAAATGCCAGGGAACAGCCGCCCGTGAGACATAAGAGGGGCGCCTAGGCTTGTCAACGCGACCGGCTTCGCGCCGGAGCGCGACGCCCCTCACCGGTCGGGAGGACTTTTAAGCGGACTGCTTCGCCGCCGCGGGCTGGCTCTGGCCGATTTCGTCGAGATGTTTCTGCAGCGACAGCTTGCTCAATTTGTCGAGGGGCAGGCTCACGAGGATGCTGATGCGCTGATAAAGCATGCGGTAGGCGTCGGCAAAGGCGAGCGCCTGCTCGGCCTCGGTTCCTTGCGCCTTGGCTGGATCCGGCAACCCCCAATGAGCTGTCATCGGCTGGCCGGGCCAGATGGGGCAGGCCTCCTTGGCGGCGTCGTCGCAAACGGTGAACACGAAATCGAGCTTCGGCGCGTCGGGGGGTGTGAACTCATCCCAGGATTTCGAGCGCAGTCTCGAAACGTCGAAGTTCGACTTGCGCAGCACGGCCAGGGTGTTGGGATTGACGGCTCCCTTGGGGTGGCTGCCGGCGCTGTAACCCTTGAACTTGCCCATACCGAGCCGGTTCATGATCGCCTCGGCCATGATCGAGCGCGCCGAGTTTCCGGTGCAGAGAAAGAGAACGTTCAGGGGCTGATTGCTGCTTACGACTTGCATGGGGTGACTCCTCCTCGTCACGCTGGACAACAACCGGCCTCGGCCGATGCGATGAGGCAGCCGCAAAGCTCCGCCTTGCCGCCACAGCAGTCCTCCACCAGGAAGGACAGGAGGCCACGGGTTCCTTCAAGATCGACGAAATAGATGATCGACCGCCCCTCTTTGCGCGAGGCGACGAGACGGGCGCGGGCCAGTGCCGCGATATGGAATGAGAGCGTATTCTGCGGAAGCTTGAGACGCCGCGCGATATCGCCCGCCGCCATGCCGTCGGGTCCGCACTGCACGAGGAGACGAAAGATCTTTAGCCTGCTCTCTTGCGCTAAAGCACCGAAAGCAGCGATCGCGGTCGATATTTCCATGTATCCAATGTTATAGAAATATTGCTCTCACGTCAACGTCTTGGGGAGGCGATTTCGACGACAGACGCCAGAGAATCGCCGCTTGGCAGGGACGCGGCCGGGGTCTATGAAGGCGCCCGGGGAAACGGCCGAACCCACCCGCCGCTCGCTCTCAGGCGCTGGTCAGGCGGACACAAGAAGAGGATCTCACTCCGTGAAAGCTTGGCGCTCGTTGCTGCTTGTCGCAGCCTTTGTTGCTTGCGTTCCGTTCACCGCTTCAGCTGACGATGTCGTTGTCGCCCAGATCAACGGCGTCGACATCAAGCAATCGGACCTCGATTTCGCGGCCTCCGAAGTGGGCGCCCAACTCGCCAATTTTCCGCCCGAGGATCGCCGCCGCATGCTCCTGCAATTCGTCATGGAGAACGAGCTGATGGCCGAGGCCGCGGCGAAGGCCGGGCTCGACAGCGGTCAGAGTTTCGAGGACCGACTCAAATATCACCGGCGCCGCACCTTGCGGGATGCGTATTTCGACAAGAGCGTGCGCAATGCCGTGGCCGATGAAGAGGCGAAGAAGATCTACGAGGCCAAGGTCGCTGGCATGAAGCCCGAGGAGGAAATTCACGCCCGCCACATTCTGGTGGCCACCGAGGCCGAGGCCAAGGAAGTGCAAGAGCGGCTGAAGAAGGGCGAGGATTTCGCCACGGTGGCCAAGGAGAAGTCGAAAGATCCGAGCGCCGAAGGCGGCGATCTCGGCTTTTTCAGCCGCGGCCAGATGCTGAAGCCGTTCGAGGACGCGGCCTTTGCCTTGAAGGAAGGCGAGATCTCAGATCCGGTGCAGACGCAGTTCGGCTGGCACATCATCAAGGTCGAGGAGAAGCGGACCCGCCCGCTGCCGACCTTCGATCAGGTCAAGGACACCATCATCAGCCAGCTCACGGCCCAGAAGGCCAAGCAGACGATCAAGGAGCTGCACGACGCCGCCAAGATCGAAATCGTCGATCCGGAGATCAAGAAGTCGATGCAGGATGCCGCGGTCAGATGCGAAGCCCAGCCGGAGGACGCGCCCGAACCCGCGGGCACCGTCGAGGACAATCACTAAGGGATCGCTTTAGATCCTGGGGCCGCAAGCCTTTAGATGGCCAAGGTCTCGCCATTCGCACCGAAAGTGCTGCCGCATCTCCCCGCCATTGACGGGGTGCGCTTCGCCAGTTGCGCGGCAGGCATCCGCTATCCCGGCCGCACCGATCTCTTGCTCGCCCTGTTCGAGCCGGGCACTACGGTTGCCGGCGTGCTCACCCAATCGAAGACGGCGTCGGCGCCGGTCGAGTGGTGCCGCTCGAGGCTCGAGCACGGGATGGCAAGAGCGCTCGTGGTCAATTCCGGCAACGCCAATGCCTTCACCGGCAAACGCGGGCGCGAGGCGGTGAAGCTCACGGCGGAAGCGGCCGCAGCCGCCGCCGGTTGTCTCGAAGCCGACGTC
>DASUZQ010000099.1:0-9848 GCA_036376815.1 Methyloceanibacter sp.
TCGGCCTGGTGCTGACCTTCTTCGCCTCCATTGTCGGGGTGGCTGCCGGCGCGGTGCAGGGCTATTTCGGCGGCTGGACAGATCTCCTGTTCCAGCGCTTCATTGAGATCTGGACCTCGGTGCCGCAGCTTTATTTGCTGATCATCATCGCCGCGGTGATCGAGCCGAGCTTCTGGATCCTGCTCGGCATCCTGCTCGCCTTCTCCTGGGTGGCGCTGGTCGGGGTGGTGCGCGCCGAGTTCCTGCGTGCGCGGAATTTCGAGTATGTCACCGCGGCGCGCGCGCTCGGGCTGTCCAATCTCAAGATCATCTTCAAGCACCTCCTGCCGAACGCCATGGTGGCGACGCTCACCTTCATGCCCTTCATCCTGAACGGCTCGATCAGCACGCTGACCTCGCTCGACTTTCTCGGCGTCGGCCTGCCCGCCGGATCGCCCTCGCTCGGCGAGCTGCTCGCCCAAGGCAAGGACAATCTGCAGGCGCCGTGGCTCGGGCTTACCGCCTTCTTCGTCATCGCCATCATGCTCAGCCTCCTGATCTTCATCGGCGAGGCGGTGCGCGACGCGCTTGACCCGCGCAAATCCTTCGGCTGAGGCGACAACAATGCATGGCTCACATTCCCATGCCCCGGGGCAGGCCCATACCAGCCGCCACGACACCAATGAGCGGCGCATGGGGCTTGCCGCGCTCATCACCGGGCTCTTCATGTTCGTCGAGATCGCCGGGGGCATCATCTCGGGCTCACTCGCCCTGCTCGCCGATGCCGGTCACATGCTCACCGATTTGGGCTCGCTGTCTTTGGCCTGGTTCGGGTTTCGCCTCGCGCGCCGGCCAGCCGACTGGAAGCGCACCTATGGCTTCGACCGCTTCCAGGTGCTGATCGCGTTTGCCAACGGCCTCGCGCTCTTCGCCATCGCCGCCTGGATCGTGCTCGAGGCTGTCGAGCGCTTGGGCCAGCCGCAACCCGTGGCAGGCGGAATCATGATGGTGGTGGGCGCGTCAGGCCTCGCCGTGAACATCATCGCCTTCGGATTGTTGCATGGCGCCGACCGCGAGAACCTCAACGTGAAGAGCGCCGCCATCCACGTGCTCGGCGATCTCCTCGGCTCGGTGGCTGCTCTCGCGGCCGGTGCCGTGATTTACCTCACCGGCTGGACGCCAATCGATCCTCTGCTCTCGATCCTCGTCGCCGTCATCGTGCTCAGGAGCGGCTGGAAGGTGGTGGAAGCCTCCGGCCATATCCTGCTCGAAGGGGCGCCGCACGAGCTCGACACGCGCCACATCGAGCCGGACCTCGTCGCCAACGTCCCGGGGGTGGTTAGCGTGCACCATGTGCATGTGTGGTCGATCACGCAAGAGCGGCAAATGGTGACGCTGCATGCCTGCGTCGATGAAGGTCTCGAAGGCGACCGCATGGTGAAAGCCATCAAGGAGCGGCTGCATACGCGCTTTGGCCTGGATCATGCCACGATCGAGATCGAGCACGGCGTGTGCGCCGATGAGGCTGCCGAAGCGAAGAGCGCTTAAGGACGATCGATGGCCGACCCTAAACCAAGCGCCAAGCCAGCCTCGCCGAAAACGACGCTCGTCAGCGTCGAAGACCTGTCCGTCGATTTCCGCGGCGGCGGAGGCAATTTCGTCCATGCCGTGAAGAACGTCTCCTTCGACATCGGCAAGGCCGAGACCGTGGCGCTGGTCGGCGAGTCGGGCTCAGGCAAGACCGTCACCGCGCTCTCCATCCTGCGCCTCCTTCCCTACCCGGGCGCCTCGCATCCCTCAGGCGTCATCAGATTCAAGGACGAGGATTTGATGGCGCTCCCTCTCGACGGGCTCCGCCATGTCCGCGGCAATCAAATCTCCATGATTTTTCAAGAGCCTATGACCTCGCTCAACCCGCTTCACACCATCGAGCAGCAAATCGGCGAGGTGCTGAAGATTCACCGCGGCCTGTCCAACAGCGCGGCGCAGGCGCGCGTGCTCGATCTCCTCGACAAGGTCGGCATCGAGGATCCGAAAGGCCGCCTCGACTCGTATCCGCATCAGCTCTCAGGCGGCCAGAGGCAACGGGTGATGATCGCCATGGCGCTCGCCAACGAGCCTGACCTGCTGATCGCCGATGAGCCGACCACGGCGCTCGATGTGACCATCCAGGCGCAGATCCTCGACCTCTTGCTCAGGCTCAAGTCGGAATTCCACATGGCGATGCTGCTCATCACCCACGATCTCGGCATCGTGCGCAAGATGGCCGACCGGGTGTGCGTGATGACCAATGGCGAGATCGTCGAGCGCGGCACGACGCACGATATCTTTGCCTCGCCGCAGCATCCTTACACCAAGCATCTGCTGGCCTCGGAGCCGAAGGGCTCGCCGCCGGCGGCCAACACCAAGGCGCCGGTGATCCTCGAGGCCAAGGATTTGAAGGTGTGGTTTCCCATCAAGCGCGGCTTCATGCGTCGCGTCGTCGGGCATATCAAGGCGGTCGACGGCATCGACCTTGCGGTGAAGGAAGGACAGACCCTCGGGGTCGTCGGCGAGTCAGGATCAGGCAAGACCACGCTCGGATTGGCGCTGCTTCGGCTCGTGTCGAGCGAAGGCCCGATCGTCTATCTCGGTAACCGCATCGACGGCTACGACTCAAAGAAGATGCGGCCGCTCCGCCGCGACATGCAGATCGTGTTCCAGGACCCTTACGGCTCGCTTTCCCCTCGCCTTTCCGTGGGGCAGATCATCGAAGAAGGCCTGCTCATCCAGAAGCCAGGTATGAACCGCACCGAGCGGCGGGCGCGCGTGTCGCGGGCGCTCAAGGAAGTCGGGCTCGATCCCGCCTGTCAGGACCGGTATCCGCACGAGTTCTCCGGCGGCCAGCGCCAGCGCATCGCCATTGCCAGAGCCCTGGTGCTCGAGCCGAAATTCCTCATCCTCGACGAGCCGACCTCGGCGCTCGACGTGTCGGTGCAGGCGCAGATCGTCGATCTCCTGCGCGACCTGCAGAAGCGCTACAAGCTCGCCTACCTCTTCATCAGCCACGATCTGAAAGTGGTGCGCGCGCTCGCCAACGCCATCATCGTGCTTCGTCATGGCAAGGTGGTGGAGCAAGGCCCGGCGCGCACTGTGTTCGCCAAGCCGAAGACCGACTACACCAAGGCTCTGCTCGCCGCAGCTTTCGAGCTTGAAGCGACGCGCGGCGACGTGGTCGCGACTTAAGCCGAGGAACTTTGCAGGCGTTCTTACGTTTCTAGGCCAAGGACCATCGCGGCCCAATGAACGAAGGAACGTACCCCATGCGTGGCATTCTGCTCTGGCTGATCGGCATCCCGATCCCCATCATCATCCTGCTTTGGCTGTTCGGCGTGCTGCACTAGCGCGAAGACGTGAGCCCGGCGGCTGACAGGCCAGCCGGGCGCCGCACGCCGGTAATCTCGCCGCCTCTCGACGAGGCGATACGCGCGCGAGCTTCAGCGAGAGGCTCTTCCACCACCATCATCTGATAGGCGCTTGCATGAACGAGATCTTGCGCGCCCGTCATGATGCCGACATGGCCGTCCCAGAACACGAGATCGCCGCGGGCGAGCGCGTCCGCGTCTTGCCAATCGAGCGGGCGGCCGACTTCCTGCGCCTGCATGTCGGCGTCGCGAGGGCAGGAAAGCCCGGCAGCTTCGCTCGCGAGCTGCACCAGTCCCGAGCAATCGACGCCGAGGCTGGTGCGTCCGCCCCACAGATAGGGCGTGCCGCGAAAGCCAAGCGCCACGTCGACGAAATCGCGGGCAGGCTCGTCCAACTTACGCACATGCTCGGCGATGACGAAGCCGCCTGATTGAAGCGCCAGGAACCTCCCCTCCACTTCGGCACCCGACAAAAGCGCATTCAGACTCAACAGCGAAAGCGGCGGCGTCTTGATGTCCGGGCTCGCATAGACGTAGGTCCGTAACGCGGCGACTCGATGAGTGGGCGTGGTGACCGCGGAGGTCAGCCCTTCGCTCGGCAGGTAGCCGACATAGCCATCGCGCGCTAGCTGCACCCAAGCCCAGCCTTCGCTCTCGTCGAAAAGGGTGAGGGTTTCGCCGAACAAGGCTTCGCTGTCGAGCATGGCATCGAAGCGCGGCTCCCGGCGCAAGGGGAGCGAGGAAGCTTCGACCTGGCGACGTACTCCCTCAACGTAGCGCGGCGCGTCGACACGGCCGCGCAGCGACTCCGCGGCCAGGCTCGCGCGATAAGCGTGGCGGCGCGGGTCTGGCAGCACGCCGCTGGTCACGGGCCGAATTCTTTGCGGAAATAGGCGTAGAGCGCGCGGGCCGCTTGCGGCTCGCCGCCTTGCGGACGCCCAGGCTGCTCGCGCGGCACCCAGCCGAAAATGTCGAGATGGGCAAAGCGCTTGGCGTCGGTGACGAAGCGCTTTAGGAACAGCGCAGCGATGACGGAGCCTGCATGCGAGCCCTCGGCGATGTGGTTCACGTCGGCGATGTTGCTCTTGATGAGCTTGTCGTAGGGGGCCCAGAGCGGCATGCGCCAGAGAGGGTCGCCGACGCTTGCGCCGCTCGCGAGCAGCCCCGCGGCCAAATCCTCATCGTTGGTGTAGAGCGGCGGCAAATCAGGGCCGAGCGCCACGCGCGCGGCGCCGGTGAGTGTGGCGATGGTGATGAGATAGTCCGGCGCCTCTTCGTCGGCGAGGCTCAGCGCGTCGGCAAGCACCAACCGGCCTTCAGCGTCGGTATTGCCGATCTCAACGGTCATGCCGTTCCGGCTCCTGAGCACGTCGCCGGGCCTGAAGGCGTTGCCGGCGATCGAATTGTCGGCCGCGGGGATCAGCACGCGCAAGCGCACCGGAAGCTTCGCCTGCATGACGAGATGGGCGAAGGTCAAGGCCGCTGCCGCCCCGCCCATGTCCTTCTTCATCAGCGCCATGGCGCTTCCAGGCTTGATGTCGAGGCCGCCGGTGTCGAAGCAGATGCCCTTGCCGACGATGGTGACCTTCGGCGCGCGTTCCGAGCCCCAGCGCAAATCGATCAGCCGTGGAGACCGGTCGCTCGCCCGGCCTACGGCGTGGATCATGGGAAAATTGTCGGAGAGCAGGCTCGAGCCTTCCGTCACCTTGACAGAGGCGCCATGCTCGATGCCGATCTCGCGCGCGGCGGCTTCGAGCTCGGCGGGGCCGAGATCGTTGGCAGGGATGTTGATGAGATCGCGGCCGAAATAGAGCGCCTCGGCGAGGGCAAGCACTTTGGCCCTCTCCACGCCGTCGGGCAGGACTAGGCGCTTGGGCTTGCCGTTGTTCTCGGTCTTGTAGCGGCCGAAGCGGTAGCAGCCGGCGAGCCAGGCAAGGGTCGCAAGCTCGGGGTCGGGAACCTTCGAGGCGAAGCGATAATCTCCGGGAGGGAGCGCGCCCGGAAGCGCGCCGGGAAGCAGAGGCGACTGCTCAGCCCAATCCTCTCCGCCGGTGCCGAGCAGGGCTCCGGCGATGCCGCCGCTCTCGTTAGGCAGCAGCAGGGCGGCACCGGCTTTCGGCGACCAGCCGCGCGCTTCGACCCAGTTGCGCTGGGTTTCGGTCAAGCCTTGCAGTTGCGTATCGTCCTTGGCGGCAACGAACCAGATCGGCAGGGCCTCGCTTCCCCGCTCGAGCAGAAGCTTTCCCAAGTCACGGCGCGATTTCGGCAAGGTTCTTGTCGACATGGATCAACAGTTCGGATCGGGGCTTGATGGCGGGCCGCATTAATGGCAGGGGTGCGCCACAATGACAATGGCGCAAGGCGGGATCATGTCGAAAGACGGCTACACTCTCTTCATCGGCGACAAGAACCTCTCCTCCTGGAGCCTCAGGCCGTGGATCGCTATGAAGCATTGCGGCATCCCCTTCTCCGAGGAGCGCATCCGCTTGCGCCAGCCTGAGAGCAGGGAAGCGATCTTGCGTCATTCTCCTTCCGGCAAGGTTCCGGCGCTCAAGACGAATGGCCTCGTCGTGTTCGACAGCCTCGCCATCCTCGAATATCTCGCCGAGCGTCATCCCGATCCTCACCTGTGGCCGAGCGAGGTTGAAGCCCGCGCGCTTGCCCGTTCGATCTCGGCCGAGATGCATTCAGGCTTCGTCACGTTGCGCAACGACATGTCGATGGAGTTGCTCGCGCGCCTGCCGACCCCGCCGATTGGCGACGAGCTTGCCCGCGACATCAGCCGCATCGTGGCGATCTGGCGCGAGACCAGGGCGAAGCATGGTACGGGCGGGCCCTTCCTGTTCGGCGGCTTCTCGAATGCCGATGCCATGTACGCGCCGGTGGCAACCCGCTTCCGCACCTACGGCGTGGATCTTGCCGCCTTCGGCGACGACGGCACCGCAGCGTCCTATGCTGAGACAATTTTGCTGCTGCCCGAGATGGCCGAGTGGACGGCGGGCGCCGAAGCGGAGCTCAGGGCCCGAAAAGTTGGCTGACGAGAGCTCTCAGAGCGCCGTGGTCAGCGCGCCGCCAAGCTGGGCGAGCACGGCAACGAGCGCGAGCGCCAGGCCGGCGGCGATGACGCCATACTCGACCGCGCGGTTGTCGGCGTCGTTTTTCGAGAACAACTGGACCAATCGGTTCATCAGGCCCTCCCCGCGCGACCGTCAGAACCGGCGTGTCGCGCGCACCGGGAGATATGGTGGCGGAGGCCGGCTAGCGGCGCGTAAATCGCTGCGGAAATTATGCGCGAGAGTTAACGAAGGGTTGCCGGCCGGCGCTTACGCGCGGGCGGGCTCTGGCGTTTGCGCGGCGGCTGGCTCGGCGAGCGTGCCCCACAGATCGTATTCGTCGGAGGCTTCGACAGTCACGCGCGCCCGGTCGCCGGGGCGCAAGCTCATCTCGCCGTTGAGATAGACATTGCCGTCGATCTCGGGCGCGTCCCAGGCAGAGCGGGCAATAGCGCCCTCAGTATCGACCTCATCGACGATGATCTCGACGGTCCTACCAACCCGCTCGGCCAGAACATCGGCGCTGATCGCCTGCTGGTGCTGCATCAGCCGCGCGTAACGCTCTTCCTTCACCTCCTGGGGCACCTCGCCGGGAAGAGCATTGGCCGCGGCGCCATCGACGTCCTCGTATTTGAAGCAGCCGACGCGAGCGAGCCGCGCTTCGCTGAGCCACTCTAGGAGGAATTCGAAATCCTCCTCGGTCTCGCCGGGGAAGCCGACGATGAAGGTCGAGCGGATGGCAAGGTCCGGACAGATGTTCCGCCAGGAGCTGATGCGCTCGAGGGTCTTCTCCTGATGCGCCGGTCGTCGCATGGCCTTCAGCACCGTGGGACTCGCATGCTGAAACGGGATGTCGAGATAAGGCAGCACCTTTCCCTCCGCCATCAGCGGAAGCACCTGATCGACATGGGGGTAAGGATAGACGTAATGCAGCCGCACCCAGGCATCGAGACTGCAGAGCGCTTCAGCCAGGCTCAGGAACCGCGCCTCGCGCTCCTCGCCGCGCCATTTGCTTCGTGCGTAGCCAAGGTCGAGGCCGTACGCGCTCGTGTCCTGCGAGATGACGAGAAGCTCCTTGACGCCGGCATCGACCAGCCGCTCGGCCTCGCGCATCACGTCGCCGATCGGCCGGCTCTGAAGCCGCCCGCGCAAATGCGGGATGATGCAGAAGCTGCATCTGTTGTTGCAGCCCTCCGAGATCTTCAAATAGGCGTAGTGGCGCGGCGTAAGCCTGATGCCTTGCGGCGGGAGCAAGTCGAAGAAGGGATCGTGCGGGCGCGGCACCGCCTTGTGCACCTCCTCCACAACCGCCTCATATTGATGCGGGCCGGTGACGGCGAGCACGCCCGGATGCGCGGCGCGGATGCGGTCGGACTCGACGCCAAGGCAGCCTGTGACGATGACCTTGCCGTTCTCCGCCAAGGCCTCGCCGATCGCCGCAAGCGACTCCTCCTTGGCGCTATTGAGAAAGCCGCAAGTGTTGACCACCACGGCGTCGGCGCCCTCATAGCTCGAACACAGCTCGTAGCCTTCGGCGCGCAGCTTGGTGATGATGCGCTCCGAGTCGACCAGCGCCTTGGGGCAGCCAAGGCTGACAAAGCCAATTCTTGGAGAGCCGATCCTCGGCGGGTCAATTCTTGGCGGGGTTTTCTCGACGGACGGCTTCGGCATGGGCGCCCTTATAGGCAAGCGCGGGACGCTTGTCTGCCGCCGTGTATAAAGGCCGCGGGCGGACGAGTGAGGGTTGGATGAAGACGCTTGCCGGCCAAATGCTGACGACGCGTGGGGTGGCGGCCTTCTGGCTGCTCTGGTCCTTGGCCTTCGTGTTGATGCTCTGGGGCGGTGTCTCCTGGGCGGACCCTGCAAGACGCGCTCGCCGCAGAGCTCCTGCAAGGCCATCTCGCCGGCGGATACCAGCTGCGCAACCCGCCGCTCTATGAATGGTTGCTGTGGGCCGTGCAGCAGCTCGTTGGTCCAGGGCCGCTCTCCTATCTCATCCTGCGCTACGCCCTGATCGCAACCACCGGCATTCTGTTCTATGTGGCGCTCTTGCGCACGGTCGGAAACGCGCGCCTTGCCGCCGCCTTTTCCCTCTCGCTCGTGCTGTTCTTCTGGTTCGGCTGGGAGATCCATCAAAGCGTCTCCCACACGCTCGCGCTGCTCGCGGCTGTGCTTGCGCTGTTCATCGTGAGCCTCGTCTATGCCGAGCGGCCAACGGGGGGACGGGCGCTTCTCCTTGGCCTCATTATCGGCATCGGCCTGATGGCCAAATGGAGCTTTCTGCTCGTGCTGCTGAGCCTTGCGGCGGCGCTTGCAATCACGCTGGAGACGCGGCGGATGTACCGCGAGCCGCGCACTTTGCTCGTGCTCGCAGGCGCCGCATTGCCGATCCTGCCGTTCGGTCTGTGGCTCGCCACGATCGATCCGGACCTTGTCGGCCGCCGCACCATGCCCCCTGGGCGCGCGCTGTCGCTCGACCAGGCGCTTCAGGGCGTCGCCGCCTTCGTCACCGGCATCCCGCTCGTGTTTCTCCCGTGGATCGCCTTCGTGCTGTTCTTCGCCTGGCGGTTCCCGAAAACGCCGCCGTCATCGCCGGCCTTGTCTCAGGCGGTGGCGATCAGGCTCGCAAGTCTCACGGCGGTCATGATCCTCGCGCTGATGGCCGCACTGCTGCTGTTCGCGTTTGCGACCGGCGGCGCACTCTTCGGCATCAGCCGCTTCGCCATCCACTATCTCTTCCCGTTTTCTCTGTTCGCGGCGCTCGCTCTTGCCGGCCTCGCCGCGCAACGCGTGGAGGAGCAGCGTTTCGCCCAGAGGCTCTCGATCGTTTCGCTCGCCGTGGCTCTCGTCATCTTTTTCGCCAAGCTCGCGAGCTTCTATGTGGTGCCCGGAGGTTCGGAGGCGACCAACCTCCTCCCTTACGCGCGGTTGGCAGACGAGCTCACGAGGCGAGGTCTCGGCTCCGCGCAATTCGTGACGCTTTCGCCGCGCGACGCCGGCAATCTTGCCATCTATTTGCCTGAGGCGCGGGCGCTGTCGTTGAGCGCGAGGATCGAGCCTCCCCGGGTCGATCCCGTGCCCGATCGTCCCTGCGTGCTGTTGTGGGGCGGTGAGAATTCCGTGCCGCCGGCTGAGCCGCCCGAGCCCAATCCGTCACCGGGGAAGCTGTTGAAGCCGCTCGGTGTTGGCAGCGGCACCGGGGCCGAGGAGGTTGCGGTGGATTGGCCAAAGCCTCTGATCGGCGCACAGCGGCGGTCGGTGTGACAACATCGATGCCATGTGCCGGCGCGTGGCGGCCAAGGGCGTGCTCTAGCAAGCGTGTCCGCTCAATTCGCGTTGCGCACCGACTGCTTGGCGGGCGGGCGCGCCGGCAAAACCTGGCGCCAATCGCCGAAGGTGCCGTTGAACACGT
>DASUZQ010000100.1:0-11796 GCA_036376815.1 Methyloceanibacter sp.
CGCAAGATGCTGCAATCGACGACAAGCCGGATGGTGCGCAGGCCCTCAATACCGTCGACGCGGATCCCGCGCCGTCAGCTGCAAACGACAGGGGGGAGCAGTCAGCTCAAAGCAGAAACGCTGATGCTGCGAAACTAGCCCCAAGCGATGACGCGCAAACGGAGAAGGATGGTGCCGGTGCAACTTCAGTCCAGCCTTCGACATCCGTCAACCTTCGAGAAGGACCGACATCGTCGGCGGCGGTCATCAGCGTGATTGCGAAGGACACCAAACTCACAGTTCTTGAACAGAGGCGCCGATGGGTGAAGGTCGTCAACCCGGAAAGTTCGGAAAGCGGCTGGATTTACGCGCCCAACCTTGATGACCTTGCCGAGCCGCGGGATTGGTCGGGACAGTCAAGTCACGCAGACGAACCGTCAGAGCCGCGCGAATCTATTTGGAAGCGCATGCGGAACTGGCTGACCGGCGGTTAGCCCACGGCAGTCATCGCAAGGCTACTTGCCCTACGACCGCTCGCAATTGCCGCAGCTCTTATTTTGAGCAGGGCTGCCTACGAAAGATGCAGGGCTCAGGCTTGTCACGCAGCGTTCAAGGACTAAGCTTGGCGCAAGTCAATTCAGCGGGGAGAATCAGATGTCTGCCTCAACAGAGTTTGCTGCGAGTCTGCCGTTCTTCAGCTACCGGCAGCGTAATGCCGTCATCGACAACTTCTTCTACGACACCGCGAGCCTGACGCTCGAGGAGAAGGCGAAGCTCTCGCCACTCGTCGATCGCGAGGGCAGCATCATCGTCGTGCCGCCAAGCAACTCCGATCGCCAGATCCGGAATTACAAGAGCGCGCTCCGCTTCATGAACAAGGAGGGGCCGGCCATCCGCGCCATCGCCGTTGCCGGGGTCGGCAGCTCGGCGCTCGGCTCCGCGGCGCTTGCCCGCAACATCGCCGATGCGCTTAACACCGACGTCGCCGGCATCGTCACCGGGTATGGGTTGTCCGATGTGATGACCGAGACATTTGGCGGCTGGTTCGCGTTCGGCGCCGCCGACCGCATCAGATACGCCATGGAGAAATTCTTCAAGCGCATGCGCTCAACCGTGTCAGCGGATGCCGCGCCGGCCGAGGGCGACGCGTCGGCGACGCTCTGCGAGGTCCTGCTCGCGGGCCCGCCCAAGCTCGAATATCTCGTCGCCCACAGCAAGGGCTCGCTGGTCGTGGCCCACGCGCTCGCACACTATGTCGAGGATCTGGAAGACGACGAGAGCGCTTTGTTCGAGCGCTTGCGCATCACCACACTCGGGGCCGTGGTCGGGCTGCCGCCTACGTTCAAGAAGGTGAGGAAATACCTCGGCTCTCTCGACTGGTTTGGCCGCGCCAATTCAAGCCTCGGCGTGATGCACGAGCGCGTGCCAGAGGCTGGGCATCATCTCAATCCAGGCATCCCGTATCACATGAGCGTCGCGGCACTGTTGAACGGCGGAGCCGCTCCGCGGCTGTTGCCGAAGCCTCCGGCGGCTCACGTCTTTGCGCCCTTGCCTATCCCGCCGCTGGCGGAGGCTCGGGAGTCTATGGCTGCGGTCAAGGCCAAGGAAGCCGTGCGGAGTCCTGTGAAGAAGGCGGCGAAGCCGCCGAGCCCGGCTTCTAAAATGCGAAGTCCCGCACCGAAGGTGGCGAGCGCTGCTCCCAAGGTTGCAAGTCCGGCTCCCAAGGTGAGCGCTGCGCCAAAGGCCGCGAGTCCGGCGACGAAGCCGGCGAGCCCGGCACCCAAGCCGCCGGTCGAGGCGGTGAAGCAGGCAAGCGTTGCCAAGCCGGCGTTCAAGCCAATGGCCAAGAAGATGGCCGGGAGCCCGCGCGAGCCGGCGCCCTCGGCAAAGGCCAAGACAGCCGCCGCACATGGCGAGCTCGCTGTGAAGAAGTCGAAGAAGGAGCTGCGCTGACCTTTTGCCTAAGCGTCCTTCCAATAGGGCTTGGCGCGGAGCCGCCCGAGCCAGGCATCGATGTTCTTGTAGGGACTGATGTCGATGTCGAGGAGGGCAGGAGCGCTGTCGAAGCGCGGGCCGATGAGGAAATCGACGACGGTGAGCGGGCCGACGACGTAGTCGCGATCGGCAAGCTGCTTGTCGAGGACCGGCAGGAAGCGGCCGAGGCGGGCGCGGGCGTCGTCCATGATGCCGGGATCGAAGCCTGGCTGATTGAGCACCTTCGGCTTGATCAGCATCTCCCAGGCGAGGGCGTCCATGGCGGCTTCAGGTCCGCCGACCCACCAGCAGATCCATTGATCGACCAGAGCTTGGGTCTTGGCGTCGGCGCCGCAGAGGCGGCGCTCGGGGTGCTTGGCAGAGAGATATTTGAGGATCGCCGGCGACTCCCAGAGGACGAAGCCGTCCTCTTCGAGAGTTGGCACCCGGCCGTTGGGGTTCTTGGCGAGAAACTCGCTGGTGCGCGTCTCGCCAATGCGCGGGTCGACCGGCACCTTGTTCAGAGGAATGCCGAGCTCGGCCGCGAGCAGCCGCACTTTGCGCGCATGCGGCGAGGGCTGGAGTTCATAGAGGGTGATGGTCATGTCGTTTCTGTTCCCTGGTTTAGATCACGAACATGTGTATACCCTCGAGCGCGATGCCGAGCGGCTACTCGGTGGCAGAGACTGAGCCCAGCTCGAGCAGGGCAAAAGGGCAAGACACATCGCAATCGCGGGCATTTTTCGCATGCCGATCCCATACAGCATCGAACCCCGAGTTTTGACATCGATTGATCGGAAAGCTAAGGGATGTCACGCGGCCAAAACATGACAATCAAGTCCGTTTGCAAAGGGCAAAGGGCCTGCTATCCCGTTCTGGTTTCCCCACTTAGTGGGCGCAATTTTGCCGTCTCCGATGGCTAGGGTCGGCCCTGGAGGGGACGCGTCCGCCCTCGGACGCGAGCCAAAAACAGCACGATGATCAAGCGATTTTTGATTGCCGCCATTCTGGTCGCCCTGTTTCTCGGCGGGGTCGGCTATTTCAACCTCGTGTTCAAGCCGAAGATGATCGGCGAGTTCATGGCGAAGATGAAGCCGCCGGCCGCCACGGTGACGGCCGAGCGCGCCGGCACCAAGGAGTGGATCGACAGGGTGCAGTCGATCGGCACGCTGATCGCAATCCGAGGCGTCGACGTGTCCCCGGAGGTCGCCGGCATCGTCAAGAACTACTATTTCGAGAGCGGCAACGATGTCGAGAAGGGAACCAAGCTGGTCGAGCTCGACACGTCGGTGGAAGAGGCGGACCTCATCAAGAACCGCGCCGTTCTGCTTGAGGCGAATGCCGATCTCAAGCGGCAAGCAAGTCTCGTCAAAAAGGAATTCGTATCCCAGGCCGTTGTCGATACGACCACATCAAAGCGTGACACCGCCGCAGCCTCGGTGCAGCGCATGGAAGCGGTGATTGCGCAAAAGAACATCACCGCGCCCTTCGCGGGCAGGCTGGGGCTTCGCCGCGTGGAGAAGGGGCAATATGTGAAGGCTGGCGATCCGCTTGTCTGGCTCCAGGCGCTCGACCCGATCTGGATCGATTTCCCGGTGCCTGAAGGCGATCTCGGCAAGCTCAAGATCGGCGCTCCGATCGAGCTCGGCGTCAATGCCTATCCCGACCAGGTGTTCAAGGGTGTGATCGAGGCCTTCGACGCCCGCGTGGCGCAAGACACCCGCACGCTGATGGTGCGCGGACGGTTGCCCAATGCCGACCACAGGCTGCTGCCCGGCATGTTCGCCAATGTCGCCGTGCTCGAAGGCAAGCCGAAGGAGCTCGTGACGGTGCCGCGCACGGCGGTGACCTATGGGCTCTACGGCGACAGCGTGTGGGTGGTGAAGGAGGGTCCGCCGGCGCCGGAGAAGACCGCGAGCGTCGGCGAGGTGGAGGTGCCTGCCCCGCAGCTCACCGTCGAGCGGCGCTTCGTACGCGTCGGCCCGAGCCAAGGCGACGAGGTGGCTGTTCTGGAAGGCGTGAAGGCCGGCGAGCAGGTGGTGACCAGCGGCCAGCTCAAGCTCCACCCCGACGCCGCCATCAAGATCGACAATTCACGGCCTCTGACGCCCGCCGCGGAGCGGCCGAAGCAGTAGCCACATGTCTTTCACCGACATCTTCATCAAGCGGCCGGTGCTTGCCAGTGTGGTGAGCCTGTTGATCCTGCTCATCGGTGCGCAGGCCGGGTTCAAGCTGCCGATCCGGCAATACCCAGAGCTCTCCAACACCACCATCACGGTGACCACGGTCTATCCTGGCGCCAACGCCGATCTCATTCAGGGCTTCATCACCGTGCCCATCCAGCAGGCGGTGGCGAGCACGGAAGGGATCGACACGCTGGTCGCGACCTCCACCCAGAATGTCAGCACCGTCACCCTCAATCTGAAGCTCGACGCCGACCCCGACCGGGCGATGACCGACGTGCTGTCCAAGGTCGCGCAAGTGAAAGGCATCCTGCCGCGCGAGGCCGACGATTCGATCGTCACCAAGAAGACGGGCGAGGGCTATGCCCTCATGTACCTGTCGTTCAACTCGAAGGTGATGAACTCATCGCAGATCAGCGACTACCTCAACCGCGTGGTGCAGCCGAAACTGCAGACCATCGACGGCGTGGCCAACGCCGAGATTCTCGGCGGGCAGATCTTCGCCATGCGCATCTGGCTGGACCCGGACCGCATGGCTGCGCTTGGCGTGACCCCGCTCGATGTACGCGCGGCGTTGGCCAGTAACAACTTCACCTCGGCGCCGGGCCAGGTGAAGGGCGATTTCGTGCAGACCAATATCGACGCCAAGACCTCGCTCGACAACCCGGCGGCCTTCGGACGGCTCGTGGTGCTGAACCGCGGCGATGCGCTGATCCGCCTGAGCGACGTGGCAGAGATCGAGCTCGGGCCGCAAAGCGCGGATTCCTCTTCGGTGTTCGATGGGCTGAAGGCCGTGTTCATCGGCGTCTATGCCACGCCGACGGCAAACCCGCTCACGGTAATCACCAATGTGCGCAAAGCCGTGCCGGAGATCCAGCGCGAGCTGCCCGTGGGGCTCGAGGCGACCATCGCCTATGACGCCACCAATTTCATCCGCGCCTCGCTGTGGGAGGTGGTGAAGACCTTGAGCGAGGCGGCGCTGATCGTTGTGGTGGTGATCTTCCTGTTCCTCGGCAATCTCAGGTCGACCATCATCCCGATCGTCACCATCCCGCTGTCGCTCATCGGCGTGCTCGGGCTCCTGGCCGCGCTCGGCTACTCCATCAATCTGATGACGCTGCTTGCGCTCGTGCTCGCCATCGGTCTCGTGGTCGACGATGCCATCGTGGTGGTGGAGAACATCTACCGCCATATCGAGGAGGGGCATCGACCGATGCAGGCGGCGCTGATGGGCGCTCGCGAGATCGTCTATCCGATCATCGCCATGACCATCACGCTTGCCGCGGTGTTTGCGCCGATCGGCTTCGTCTCGGGGCTGACAGGAGCCCTGTTCAAGGAATTCGCCTTTACCCTTGCCGGCGCCGTGCTCGTCTCCGGCGTGATCGCGCTCACGCTCTCGCCGATGATGTGCTCGCGCCTGCTCAAAGCGCATAACGGCGGGGGCGGCGGCCGCTTCACCCGCTTCCTCGATCGCATGTTCGATGGTCTGAAGCAGCGCTATCAGCGGCGGCTGCACGGCACGCTCAACTACCGCCCGGTGACGTTGCTCGTGCTCGTCGGCGTGATCGCCGCGACCGGCCTCATGTACATGACGACGCAGAAGGAGCTCGCGCCGGAGGAGGACCAGGGCATTCTCTTTACCCTGGTCAAGACGCCGCAATACGCCAATCTCGATTATCTCGAGGACGCGACCCAACAGCTCTACAAGGTCTACTCGACGGTGCCGGAGAAGGACCACGTGTTCACCATCAACGGCATGGGCGACGTGCATCAGGGCTTCGCCGGCATCCTGCTCAAGAATTGGGGCGAGCGCACGCGAAGCCAAAAAGAGGTGCTGAAAGAGCTCGAGCCGCGCATCTCCAGCATTGCCACGGCGCAGGCGCTCGCCTTCTCGCCACCGGCGCTGCCGGGCTCGGTCGGCGGACCGGCGGTGCAGTTCGTGATCACCACGACGCGCGACGCCCGAGAGCTCGCCGATGTGCTCGCCGACGTGGAGAAATCGGCGCGCGAGAGTGGACTCTTCATCTTCTCCGACTCAGACCTTCGCTTCGAGACGCCGCAGATCGAGTTCCACATCGATCACGACAAGGCGAACCGGCTAGGCATCTCCATGGCCGATATCGGCGGCTCGCTCGCCACGCTGCTCGGCGGCAACTACGTGAATTTGTTCGATCTTTACGGGCGCAGCTACCGCGTGATCCCGCAGGTGCCGCGCGACTATCGCCTCAACGAGAGCTGGCTCACGCGCTACCAGATCCGCACGGCGTCGGGCACGCTCGTGCCGCTGTCGAACGTCGCCTCGATCACCAGGACGGTGCAGCCGAATGCGCTAACCAATTTCCAGCAGCTCAATTCGGCGACGCTCTCGGCGGTGCCGTTTCCTGGCCGCACGGTCGGAGAGGCGATCGAGTTCCTGAAGGACAAGGCGAAGAGCTTCCCCGAAGGCTTCTTCTACGATTTCCAGGGAGAGAGCCGGCAATTCGTGCAGGAAGGCAGCACGCTGGTCTACACCTTCATCTTCGCGCTGGTGGTGATCTTCCTGGTGCTCGCCGCGCAATATGAGAGCTTCCGCGACCCGTTCATCATCCTGGTGGCGCTGCCGACCTCGATGTTCGGGGCGCTCATTCCGCTCAACGCCGGGCTCGCCACCATCAACATCTATACCCAGATCGGGCTCGTCACCCTGATCGGGCTGATCTCCAAGCACGGCATCCTGATGGTGGACTTCGCCAACAAGCTGCAGGCGGACAAGGGGCTCAGCCGGCGCGCAGCGATCGAGGAGGCGGCCGCCACCAGGCTCAGGCCGATCCTGATGACCACGGCGGCCATGGTGGTGGCCATGGTGCCGCTGCTGATCGCCAAGGGCGCCGGTGCCGCGAGCCGCTTCGACATCGGCGTGGTGATCGCGGCAGGCATGACCATCGGCACGATCTTCACCCTGTTCGTCACGCCCGCGGTCTATACCTTCCTCGCCAAGGACTATCAGAAGGCGCGGGCGCGCGAGGTAGAACACGGCCTGCCGACCTCCGAGGAGGCTCCTGCCGCAACGGGGGCCAATCTGCCTGCAAAAGCGGCAGCCCGGGATGCTCAGGCCGAAGCCGTGGCCACGCTTGTGGAGGAAACGCCTCAACAAGAAGGGCATTCGGCGGAAGTCTTGGCCTTCAGTTCGGCGGCGGCAGCGGCCTCGACCGAGAAGGACAAGGGCCGCAAGGGTGGCCGCAGGGCTCCCAAGCGAAAGCCGCTCAACCCGGCAGCAGAATAGTCACCGGTTTACTCATCCCCAACGAGCCTCTAGAAGAGCCGGGCTAGAGCTGGGGATCCCTCCACCATGTTCGCCAAGCTGCTCATCGCCAATCGGGGTGAAATCGCCTGCCGCATCATGCGGACGGCGCGGCGGCTCGGCATCCCCACGGTCGCCGTCTATTCCGACGCCGACCGCGACGCGCTTCATGTGGACATGGCGGACGAGGCGGTGCGTATCGGCCCCGCCGCGGCGAGCCAGTCCTATCTCGACATCGCCAAGATCGTCGCCGCCGCCAAGGAGACCGGCGCCGACGCCATTCATCCGGGCTACGGCTTCCTTTCGGAGAACGCCGCCTTCGCGCGGGCGCTGGCCAAGGCAGGCATCGTTTTCGTCGGGCCGAACGTCAAGGCCATCGAGGCGATGGGCGACAAGATCGAGTCGAAGAAGCTTGCCGCCAAGGCGAAGGTCTCGACCGTGCCAGGCCATCTCGGGGTGATCAAGGACGCCAAAGAGGCGGCCAAGATCGCCGACGAGATCGGCTATCCGGTGATGATCAAGGCGTCTGCCGGCGGCGGCGGCAAGGGCATGCGCATCGCCTATAGTCGCAAAGAGGTGGAGGAAGGCTTCAACTCGTCGAAGTCAGAGGCGAAGTCGAGCTTCGGCGACGACCGCGTGTTCGTTGAGAAATATATCGAGGAGCCGCGCCATATCGAGATTCAGGTGCTTGGCGACAAGCACGGCAACGTCATCCATCTCGGCGAGCGCGAGTGCTCGATCCAGCGCCGCAATCAGAAGGTGGTGGAGGAGGCGCCGAGCCCGTTCATCGACGACAAGACCCGCGCCGCCATGGGCGCTGAAGCCGTGTCGCTTGCCAAGGCCGTTGGTTACGACACGGCGGGCACCGTGGAGTTCATCGTCGACAAGGACCGCAATTTCTATTTCCTTGAGATGAACACGCGGTTGCAGGTCGAGCATCCCGTGACCGAGCTCGTCACCGGGCTCGATCTTGTCGAGGCCATGCTCAGGGTCGCTGCCGGCGAGAAGCTCAAGCTCAAGCAGAAGGACGTGAAGCTCGAGGGCTCGGCGATCGAGGCGCGCATCTACGCCGAGGACCCGGTACGGAACTTCATGCCGTCCACGGGGCGGCTCATCCGCTATAAGCCGCCGCGCGAGGGCACCACGGTCGACGGCATCACCACGCGGCTCGATTCCGGCGTCGTCGAGGGCGGCGAGATCTCGGTCTATTACGACCCGATGATCGCCAAGCTGATCACGCACGCGCCGACGAGGCTACAGGCCATCGAGCATATGGGCGATGCGCTCGACGCCTTCGCCATCGACGGATTCCGTCACAACATTCCTTTCCTCTCCGTGCTGATGCGCAACAAGAGGTGGAGGGAAGGGCGGCTCTCCACCAGATTCATCGCCGAGGAATTTCCCGGAGGCTTCAAGCCTCCGCTGCCGACCGGCGAGGAGCGCGACGCAATCGTCGCCATTGCCGCCACCATCGACCATATGAGCAATCAGCGCCGCCGCGCCATCACCCAACAAATGCACGGCGAGCCGGTGCAGTTCGCCGAAGTGCGCGTCATAGAGATCGCCGGTGCCGCCGAGCGGGTCACGGTTGCGGGCGACGTCGAGGGGCCGTTCACGGTCATCTTTGAGAACGCGGGGAAGACGATCAATCTTGCTTCGAACTGGTGGTTCGGCGATCCGGTGTGGAAGGGGACGATCGACGGCAAGCCTGCCTTCGTGCAAATCCGCCCGATCCTCAACGGCTACGACATTATTTACGAGGGTGTCGAGGTTCCAGTCAGGGTGCTCACCGAGCGCGAGGCCGAGCTCGCGGCGCTGATGCTGGTGAAGGAGAAGGCCGACACCTCGAAGTTTCTGCTGTGCCCCATGCCGGGCATGGTCGTGTCTCTTGCGGTTGATGTCGGGCAGGACGTGCGGGCGGGCGACACGCTCTGCGTCGTCGAGGCGATGAAGATGGAGAACGTGCTGAAAGCCGAGCGCGACGGCAAGGTGTCCAAGGTTCTGGCCAAGCCGGGCGACAGCCTCAATGTCGACGCCGTGATCCTCGAATTTGCGTGAGCATGGCCGAGGCCGCCAACAAGACTGTCACTGTGAAAATCGAGGGGCGGGTGCAGGGCGTCTACTACCGCGCCTGGACCGAGCAGACTGCGCGGGCGCTCGGGCTCGACGGCAGCGTGCGCAATGCGAGCGACGGCAGCGTTGAGGCCGTGTTCTCCGGTCCCGCCGACAAGGTTGATGAGATGCTGCGGCGTTGCGCCAACGGACCGCCTGATGCGCGGGTATCCAAGGTGACGGTGACCAACGAGGGCGGGTCGGTGAGCCCCGGATTCAGGGTGCTTGGGACCAATTGGCGCTGAGCGGGCCAAGCGTCTCCTCGAACGCCGATCGGAGCGCCGCATCGACGCGCTGCATATCGGTATCGGTGCCGAGAGCGGCGAGACTGGTGACCGGCGCGTTCAGCCCGCATGGAACGATGCCGGCGAAGTGCTCCAAGTCCGGATCGACATTGAGGCTGACGCCGTGGAAGCTCACCCAATGGCGCACACGGATGCCGATGCTCGCGATCTTGGCCTTGCCGACAAAGACGCCGATCTGCCCCTCGCGGCGCCCAGCGCTAACGCCGAGTCTTGCGAGCGTGGCGATGAGCCAGTCCTCAAGCGCATGCACGAAAGCGCGCACGTCGCGGCCGCGGCGCCCAAGGTCGAGCATGACATAAGCCACGCGCTGGCCAGGCCCATGATAGGTGAAGCGGCCGCCGCGGCCGGCGCGAAACACTGGAAACCGCGAAGGCTCGATCAGCTCTTCCGGCGCGGCGCTGGTTCCTGCGGTGTAGAGGGCAGGGTGCTCGAGCAGCCACACGGCCTCCGCCGCGCGGGCCTCAAGGATCGCCGCCACGCGCGCGTCGATGGCCTCGACCGCCGCCTCGTAAGGGACAGGCTCGCGGCTCGTCAGCCATTCGACCTGCGCCACGGCGGACGCTCGAGGGTCAATCGAAAGGATGGCAGGATTGGCCAAGGGCGACCCCAAAACACACTTGCGGCCCAAATCTAGCCCTTTCAGGCTCGCCTTGCACCCGTACGCCAGGTTTGCTAATGCAGCCCGGCCCCCGACGCGGCCTTGCCGCGGGGCACGCTTAGAGCCATATCCGGGGCGAACCCTCGGAACATCCCATGCGGTCGTGGCGGAATAGGTAGACGCGCAGCGTTGAGGGCGCTGTGGGCTTAGCCCGTGGAGGTTCGATTCCTCTCGACCGCACCACTTGCCTCAAACGCCATAGGTCTTTGCCATGACCGCCTACATTGCCCTCTTGCGAGCGGTGAATGTGGGCGGCACGGGCAAATTGCCCATGGAGGATTTGCGGGCGATGTGCACGGAGGCAGGGTTCGCCAAGGTGCGAACTTTTATCGCCAGCGGCAACGTCCTCTTCAGCTGCCGAAAGTCCGAAGCGCACGTCAAAGCGGCGCTTGAGGCTCGTCTTGAGGATTATACCGGCAAGAAGGTTCGCGTCTTCGTGCGGACCGCCGCGGAAATGGTGGCGGTAGCGGCCAACAACCCATTTGCCGACTTGGCCGCCAACCGGACCTATGCCGTCTTTCTCGACGCACCGCCGCCTCGTGACGCGATCGATCATGTGACCGGCAGAAAAGACGAGCGGATCGCACTTGGGATCCGCGAAATTTATGTCCATTACGGCGAGGGCATGGGCAAGTCCAAGCTCAGGATTCCTGCCGCCAAGGCTGGAACGGCGCGGAACATGAACACCGTCGCCAAGCTCGCCGAATTGGCGGCCCAACTCTAAGCCGCTCGTCACCGAGACCCGCTGGCTGCGGCCATTTTTGGCTGGAGATTCGCTGCCAACAAGGTTTAAGTGGCGCGACCCGCCGCGCCTGTCATTGCAGGCCGGAAACGCCAGTCTCGCAAAGCGTCACCCCTCGCGTCGATTGTCGCTTCCGGGGCCGGCGGCCTTGCTCCAGCTTGAAGCCCTTTAGGACAGTGCGATCGGAAGCGCGGGATGCAGGACGCGGCAGACGAGATCACGTTGCGCGATGAGGAGGGGGAACTTCGCCCCGAGTTCCTGCACGCCGTTGAAGCCGCGCTCGAAGCCGGCGACACCAAGACGGTGCGCGAGCTTGCGCTTCCGCTGCACGAGGCCGACCTCGCCGATCTCATTCAGCTTCTGCGCCCCGACCAGCGCGAGCCGTTCATCGCCACGCTTGGCCACGACTTCAACGCTGCGGCGCTGTCCGAGCTCGATGAAGGCGTGCGCGACCAGGTGCTCGAGGAGATGCCGAACGAGGCTGTCGCCGAGGCGCTGCAGCAGCTCGACTCGGACGAGGCGGTCTACGTCATCGAGGATCTCGACAAGCAAGACCAGGCCGA
>DASUZQ010000101.1:0-2261 GCA_036376815.1 Methyloceanibacter sp.
GAGTGTCAGCACAAGGGCTGCGGCGTAGCTCGGCAAGCGTTCGCGCAGCCTCTCCGCTGCGCTGGGCTCGCGGCCGCAGACTTCTCGTGACTCGGCAAGGGCCATGGCCACCATACAACGTCAAGAGCGGGCCGGGGTTCAGCCACCTTCCGCGGCACCCCCCAG
Organism: Methyloceanibacter sp.; assembly: GCA_036376815.1. Taxonomy (GTDB): domain Bacteria; phylum Pseudomonadota; class Alphaproteobacteria; order Rhizobiales; family Methyloligellaceae; genus Methyloceanibacter. Next base: position 166 of record DASUZQ010000101.1, read on the forward strand.
AAGCCTGGTTATTGGCCAGGCTCCCTAGGGACGCAAGCTTAAGCGCTGCGAATATCCTGCGCGGCGCGCGCCAGGATCTCGACGATGCGGGTCTCGGCTTCGCCATTGGCGCCGTAAGGCCGCTTCGCCGCCGCGTCGCGCAAATTCTCAAGCGCTTGCGCCGACCAGCTGCGGCACGCTTGCCTTCTCGTCTTCCTCCTCGTCGCGACGGAAGCGGCGGCGCATGCGTGCCACTCTGGCGCCGATCGCAGCAAGCCGCGCCAGGATCATGTCGGCGATGTCGCGGTTCTCCTCGAGATAGGCGCGTCCCTCCTCGGTAATGGTGTAGCGCTTCTTGGCGCCTTCGCTCTCTGCGGTGACGTAGCCCGCCTCCTCGAGAAAGGTCAGTGTCGGATAGACGACGCCGGGGCTCGGGCTATAGCAATCGCTCGTCTTCTCCTCGATGAGCTTGATCAGCTCATAGCCGTGGCGCGGCTGCTCGGCGATGAGCGCGAGCGCGAGCAGCTTGAGTTCGCCCTGCGCGAGCATGCGGCATCGAGCGGCGTGTTGCTGGCCGCAGCCACCATGAAGGCCTGCAGCTCGTCACGCCACATGGCATGGCGGAACAACCTGATCGCGTTGTAGACGGCGATGAGGACAAACAGCAGATCGGGAAGCACCGAGCGGATCGTGGCGACGAAGCCCGCGCCCCTATCGGCACCCGCGACACGCGCGATCGACATCCGCCCTCACCCCGGCTCCTTGTTCATCCCAATCGGCCGGTGCCCGCTAGGCCCAGGCGATCTGGCCTCGCCTTATTGCACCGCCGCAACCCTTATGTTACAGCCTCGGCGGGCCTTCCGGTGGGCCGTCGGCGGCCCATTTCCAAGCTGTTGACGCGGAGGCTCCAATCCCAGAATTTGCGGGTCCAGGGACGCGGCCGCGCTTGAAGAGCGCCCGTCCGGGAGGAAAGGCGTTAGTTCGTTGGCAGGTGAAGTAGACACCCCTTCAGGCGTCGCGGGCCGCTATGCTACCGCCCTGTTCGAGCTTGCTCTGGAAGAGAAGGCGCTCGAGAAGGTCGAGCAGGATTTGAACCGCTTCGCTTCTGCGCTCGACGCCGTCGAGGATTTGCGCCGCCTGGTGAGGAGCCCGGTGTTTACCGCCGAGGAGCAGGAGCGCGCCATCGCTGCCATCCTCGAAAAAATGGAAATCGAAGGCCTGACCGCAAACTTCCTCAAGCTCATCGCCAGGAACAGGCGCCTGTTCGCCGCTCCCGACATGATCAAGGCTTTTCGCGCGCTGCTCGCGCGCCATCGCGGCCAGGCATCCGCCGAGGTCACCTCGGCGCTCCTCCTCACAGAAGGCCAACTGCGCGCGCTGCAGACCGCGCTCAAGGCCGCACTGCATAAGGACGTGCAGCTCGATCAGAAGGTTGATGCCACCCTCCTCGGCGGTCTCGTCGTCAAGGTCGGGAGCCGCATGGTCGACTCCTCGCTGCGCACCAAGCTCAACAGTCTCAAGCAAACCATGAAAGAGGTTGGCTGATGGATATCAGGGCCGCCGAGATCTCCGCGATTCTCAAGGAGCAGATCAAGAATTTTGGCCAGGAGGCGGAAGTCTCCGAGATCGGCCAGGTGCTGTCGGTCGGTGACGGCATCGCCCGCGTCTATGGCCTCGACAATTGCCAGGCCGGCGAGATGGTCGAATTTGCCGACGGCACGCGCGGCATGGCGCTGAACCTCGAAGTCGACAATGTCGGCATCGTGATCTTCGGTGACGACCGCCACATCAAGGAAGGTGACGTGGTCAAGCGCACCGGTGCCATCGTCGAGGTGCCGGTCGGCAAGGCGCTCTTGGGCCGCGTGGTCGACGCGCTCGGCAACCCGATCGACGGCAAGGGCCCGATCGATGCGCAAGAGAAGCGCCGCGTCGACGTGAAGGCGCCAGGCATCATTCCCCGCCAATCGGTGCACGAGCCGATGCAGACGGGCTTAAAGGCAATCGACGCGCTCATTCCCATCGGCCGCGGCCAGCGCGAGCTGATCATCGGCGACCGCCAGACCGGCAAGACCGCCATCATTCTCGACACCATCCTCAATCAGAAATCGATCAATGCG
>DASUZQ010000102.1:0-7227 GCA_036376815.1 Methyloceanibacter sp.
GGTAGGCACGCGCCGCCATGGAGAGGCCTTCGATGCCCATCGGGTCGCTCGTGTCGTGGTCGATGACGAGCGAAATGCGATTGTCGGCGGCGAGGTTGGCGGCCTTTTGGCTTTGCCTGCCGCACAGGAAGTAGAGCACGAGGCCCTCGCTGGCATAGCCGACGGTCGTCGCCTGCGGCCAGCCGTCAGGCCTCACCGTTGCCACAGTCATGATCCGGCACTGGGCCAGCAGCCGCAGGATCGTCTCTTTGTCTTGGGGGGTCATGGTACGCCGTCCGAGAGTGCCTGATGGTGTAACAATGAGGCTGGCTTCTTGTTCCAGCCTTGAGGCAAATCAATCGATGCCCCGCTACAAGCTAACAATCGAATATGACGGTGCGCCCTTCGTCGGCTGGCAGATGCAGGAGAACGGCATCTCGGTGCAGGGGCGCTTGGCGGAAGCGATCAAGGCGTTCTCCGGCGAGGAGGTGACCCCCAGAGGCGCCGGCCGCACCGATGCCGGTGTGCATGCTCTTGGCCAGGTTGCTCATTTCGACCTCGCCAAGGAATGGCCGAACGACACCGTGCGCGATGCCCTGAATGCGGTGCTGCGGCCTGATCCGATCTCGGTCCTCGCCTGCGAGACCGTGGCTGCCGATTTCGATGCGCGCTTCGGGGCCAAAGCCCGTCATTACCTCTACCGCATTGTCGACCGCCGCAGCCCGCTCGCGCTTGAGCGCCATCGCGCCTGGGGCGTGTTCCGCCCCCTTGATGCCAAGGCCATGGATGAGGCAGCGCAGGTGCTTGTCGGTCATTACGACTTCACCACCTTTCGCTCAACCGAATGCCAGGCCGAGTCCCCGGAAAAGACGCTCGACAGCCTCAGCTCCTCGCGCCATGGCGAGATCATCAGGGTCGAGGCGTCTGCCCGCTCCTTCCTGCACAACCAGGTGCGCTCGATGGTCGGCTCGCTCAAGCTCGTTGGCGAGGGGAAGTGGACCGCGCGCGACCTGGAGGAGGCGCTTTCCGCGAAAGACCGCGCCCGGTGCGGCCCCGTCGCCCCGGCCTACGGGCTTTATCTGGTCAAGGTCGACTACTAAGGAAATCCAAGCGAATCCAGGCAGGGCCTTTGGCCGCAGGCCAATAGGGGTAAGGGTTGGCCAAGGCGCTGATTTTGCTTTACCTCTCTGCCGCGAGCGGGGAGGGGGAATGACAGCCCGAAACCACGAATGATCAAGCGCATCGCCACCGTCGGCGGGTGGACGCTCGTCTCCCGCATCTCCGGCTTCATCCGCGACGTGGTGATGGCGGCGGTGCTCGGCGCCGGGCCGTTGGCCGACGCCTTCTTCGTCGCCTTTCGCCTGCCCAACCATTTCCGCGCCATCTTTGCCGAGGGCGCCTTCGCCGCGGCCTTCGTGCCCGCCTATGCGCGCACCCTGCAGCAGGCCGGTATCGACGCCGCCAAGCTCTTCGCCGACCGCATCGCTGCGGCGCTCATCGTTATCAACCTCGTGCTGCTGGCGCTCGCCCTCCTGTTCACCCCCTGGGTGGTGAGCATCCTCGCGCCTGGCCTCGATCCCATGCGCTTCGACTTGGCCGTTGCGCTCACCCGCATCACCTTTCCCTATCTCGCGCTCGTGTCGATGGAGACGCTGTTCGCCGGCATTCTCAATGCCAATCAGAGATTCGCTGCCGCAGCCGGTGCTCCGGTGCTGCTCAACGTCTCGCTGATCGCGACGCTCTTGCTCGCTCCCTATTTCCAAAGCGCAGGCTACGCCGCGGCCTGGGGCGTGGCCATCGCCGGCGTGGCGCAGGTCATACTCGTCGGGGTCGACGCGGAGATGAGGGGCGTCGGCATCAGATTCCGCATGCCGAAGCTCGACCCGACCACGCGGCGCTTCTTGAAGGCGCTCGGGCCCGCCATCGTCGGCGCCGGCGGCGTGCAGCTTGCGCTCTTCGCCGACACGCTGATCGCGTCATTCCTGCCGACCGGCGCCCTCTCGGCGCTCTATTACGCGGACCGCATCAACCAGCTTCCCATCGGCGTGGTCGGCATTGCCGTCGGCACCGTGCTGCTGCCTGAGATGTCGCGGCGGCTCGCCGCCGGCGACACGCGCGGCGCGGCTCTCGCACAGGCGCGTGGCATCCAATTGGCGCTGCTGATGACGGTCCCGAGCGTGGCCGGCGCGATCGCCATTCCCGATCTCATCATGCGGGCGCTGTTTGCCCGCGGCGCCTTCACCGCGGCAGATGCGGCGGCGGCCGGCGCCACGCTCGCAGCCTATGCCATCGGGCTCCTGCCCTTCGTCATGATGCGGAGCTTCACCGCGCCGTTCTATGCCCGCGGCGACACGCTGACCCCGGTCAAGGCGGCGCTGCTCGCCGCCGCGGTGAACATCGCGCTGAAAGTGGTGCTGATGGGCCCGCTCGCCCAGGTTGGGCTCGCGCTTGCGACCAGCGCCGGCGCCTGGATCAACTTGACGCTTCTCACCATCTTCGCCAGGCGCCGCGGCTTTGCCGTGTCGGGTGCGGGGCTTCGCCCGGTGATCAGGCTGTTCCTGGCGGGCGCCGTGCTGGCCGTCGTGCTCTATTTCGGCAGTATCGTGCTGGCCAAGGCCTTCGCCGGGCTCCATCATTTCCGGGAGGAGATTACGCTCGCAGTCCTCCTCCTCATCGGCACCATCGTCTATGCTGCAACCGTGCTGCTGCTACTCGGCCGCGACTGGCTCGCCACGCTGTTCAAGGACGTCGGCACCGCTGCCGATGCGCCGCCGACGAAAACGCTGCAGCCGCCTGACCCAACTTCGGCGTCGGCGGCACTGCCCGACAGCACGCCCCCGCCACACGTCTAGAGGAGGTCGATCAGCTCCACGTCGGCGACGTCGATCGGGCGGCCCAAAAAGATCGCTCCCACCCGCGCAAACCGCTCCGGCGAGTCGGTGGCGAAGAAGCGCATGGAAGACGTGGCCCCGGTCTCATTGCTCATGCCTTTGGTTTCGAGCGCATCGGCGACCGCCGCCGCCGTCGTTTCGGCTGAGTCGACGATCGCCACATCCTCACCGACCACCTGGCGGATGGCTGAAGCGAGCACCGGGAAATGAGTGCAGCCGAGCACGATGGTGTCAGGCGCCGCCGCCCCCTCGAACAGCGAGCCGAGATAGAGCTTTGCGGCGGCGGCCGTGACCAAAGAGTCCGTCCAGCCCTCCTCGGCGAGCGCGACGAACACCTGGCAGGGCCGCTGCACCACATCCATCTCGCCTGTGAGGGCCTGAATGGCACGGGGGTAGGCCTCGCCCTTCACCGTGCCTTCGGTGGCGATCACCGCGATGCGGCGATTGCGCGTGGCCGCGACGGCAGCTCTCGCCCCAGGCTCGATCACCCCGATCACCGGCACCGGCGCGAGCGCTTCTGCCAGCGGGGCAAGCGCCACGGCGGAGGCCGTGTTGCAGGCGATCACCACCATCTTCACGCCCTCGCCGATCAGGAGCCGCGTCGCTTGCAACGCATAGGCCTGCACCGTCTCGGGGCTTTTTGTGCCGTAAGGGAGGCGGGCGGTGTCGCCGAGATAGACGAAGGTCTCCTGCGGCAGCCGCGCAGCCAGCGCGCGCAGCACCGTGAGCCCGCCCATGCCGGAGTCGAAGACCCCGATCGGGCGAGGATCAGACAAGCTCGAAGATCCCGAATTCCTCGAAATAGAGATCGAGGAAGCGACGGTAGACCGCGGTGAGCTGGGCAAGATCGGCAAGGCTCACCTGCTCGTCGATCTTGTGTATGGTCGCGGTCAAGAGCCCGAACTCCACCACCGGGCACATCTCCTTGATGAAGCGCGCGTCCGAGGTGCCGCCGTCGGTGGCGAGCGACGGCGTGATGCCGGTGACCTCGCGCACCGCCTGGGTCAGGGTCGAGTCGAGCTGCCCAGGCTCGGTCAGGAAGGTCTGGCTCGGCGGCTCGAAGACGAGGTCATAGCCGAGGCCATTCGGCTCGAGGAACTTCACGGCGAGCTCCCGGATCTTGGTTTGCAGCGAGTCGGCCGAGTGGCGGTCGTTGTAGCGGATGTTGAACATCGCTTCGGCCTTGACCGGGATGACGTTGGTGGTGGGATTGCCGACGTCGATGCTGGTCACCTCGAAATTCGACGGCGAGAAATAGGCGCTGCCGAAATCGAGCGGTTGGTCGTAGAGCCGCGCCAAGAGCGCGATAAGTCCCCGGAGCGGGTTCTTGGCGAGATGCGGATAGGCGACGTGCCCTTGCATGCCGGTGACCGTGATGCGCCCATTGAGGCTGCCGCGCCGCCCGATCTTGATGGCCTCGCCGAGCCTTGTGGCGTTGGTCGGCTCGCCAACGAGAGCATGGTCTGGTTGCTCGCCGTTGGCCGCCATCCACTCGAGCACTTTGCGCGTGCCGTTGATCGCAAGACCTTCCTCGTCGCCGGTGATGAGCAGGCTGATGGTGCCGGGAATGTCGTCGCCCTTGGCTCTAGCGAAATCGAGCGCGGCCGCGGCGAAAGCGGCAATGGCGCCCTTCATGTCGGCGGCGCCCCTTCCATAAAGCACGCCATCCTCGACCACGCCACCGAAGGGGGGATAGGTCCACGAGCCTAAGTCGCCTGGCGGCACCACGTCGGTATGCCCGGCAAAGCATATATGCGGCGACCCTCCGCCGATGCGGGCAAAGAGATTGTCGACCGGGGTCGCGCCGTCCTCGGTGAAGGTCAGGCGCCGGCAGTGAAAGCCGCCGCCCGCCAAGGCCCGCTCCAGCACCTCCAGGGCGCCGGCATCGACCGGCGTGATGCTCGGGCAGCGGATCAGGTCTCTCGCAAGTTCAACCGGCGTTTCGCTCAAATCTGTCATGGTGCAGCCCTGTCTGTTGGCGCCTTGTATAGCGGCTTGCCGCACCGGCAGCGAGGGTTGGATGGGGGCTGGCCTAGAGTTGGGCGTCGGCTCGCGCGGCGCCGAGCGGGTCGGGGCCGAAGCGGTTTGGACCTTGGGTCCCGCGCAGGAAGCCGATCTGCACGAACAACCAGACTGAAATGACGAAGGCTGCGAGGCAGGCGGCGCCGGCAAGCGCATACCAAACCGCCCCTTGCTCCTGCGGCACCACGATAGCGACCACCACCAGGATAACGGCAAGGATGAGGATCAGGAGCTGCCAGATCAGCCACCAACCGGTGCGGTCCCGGTCGTGCAGCCTTTTCGCGCTGAGCGCAAAGGCGATCCACATGTTCACAAGCCCGACGACCCCCACCAACATGCCAAGGATTCCGGTCGGCTCGACTTGATTGGTCACCGGGTCGATGGCGGTCTGACCTGATGACCTCGCGGCGATTTCAATGATTGCGGTGATGACACTTGCCGCGAGCCCTACAGCGATGGTCGCGAGCCACCAAGGTTTGCGGTTGATGCGGCCTTTGAAGCTGAACAGAAGGTCGGTCAGGCTCATGGATCGCACCTCCTGCCTGCCTCAATCCCTGAGCAGCTCGTTGATGGAGGTCTTGGCGCGGGTGCCCTCATCAACGGTCTTCACGATCACCGCGCAATAAAGCGAGGGGCCGGGCGCGCCGTTCGGCAGCAATTTGCCTGGCATGGTTCCCGACACCACCACGGAATAAGGCGGCACGCGGCCTTGGATCACCTCGCCGGTGGTGCGGTTGACGATCTTGGTCGACTGGCCGAGATAGACGCCCATCGACAAGACCGAGCCTTCGCCGACGATCACGCCCTCGGCAACTTCCGCGCGGGCGCCGATGAAACAATTGTCCTCGATGATCACAGGGTTCGCCTGCAGCGGCTCGAGCACGCCGCCGATGCCGGCGCCGCCGGAGAGATGCACGTTCTTGCCGATTTGCGCGCATGACCCGACCGTCGCCCAGGTATCGACCATGCTGCCGCTATCGACCCGCGCCCCGAGATTGACGAAGGACGGCATCAGTACCACGCCCGGCGCGATATAGGCCGAGCGGCGGACGATGGCCCCCGGCACCGCGCGGAAGCCGGCCTCCTTGAAGTCCTTGGCCTTCCAATTGGCGAATTTGGTCGGGACCTTGTCCCACCAGGCGCCGCCTGCAGGTCCGCCGTCGACCTTATGCGGATCGTTGAGGCGGAAGGAGAGCAGGATCGCCTTCTTCAGCCACTGGTTCACCACCCAATGGCCGTCGACCTTCTCGGCCACGCGCGCCTCTCCCTTATCGAGCAGGTCGAGCGTCTCCTCCACCGCATCGCGCACCACGCCCTTGGTCTTTGGCGAAATGTCGCCGGCGTGCTCATAGGCACTCTCGATGAAGCTCTTCAAATGCTCATGCGTCATGTCGGATCAGCCTCAAGGCTCAAAGGCAGCAATAGGCGCCACCAGCCGCGGCGCGATCGGCTTCTTCAGCGCGCATGGCGCCGATCTCGGCGAGGAAGGGCGCGAGCGCGTCGGTGCGGTGATGGATGTGGGAGGGAAGTTCCCCCCAGCCGGCGATGGCGTGGTGCTCAGGATGATCGGTCTGCCCGCAGGCCACGAGCACCGTGGTCATGCCGAGGGCATGCGCAGTTCGGAGATTGTGCGGCAGATCGTCGAACATGGCGGCGCTTCCCGCGGCCACCGCGTGCGCACCCATGAAGCGCTCGTAAGCCGCGCGCTCCGGCTTCGGAATGAACTCTGCGGCATGAATGTCGAAAACATCGTCGAAGCGCCCATCGAGCCCAAGCCGCGCGATCACCGACTCTGCGTGGCGGCGCGAGCCGTTGGTGAAGACGAATTTGCGTCCTGGCAACGCGTCGAGGGCTTGGCCGAGCTCAGGCGCCGGCGCAATGACGCTTAGATCGATGTCGTGCACATAGTCGAGGAAGGCGTTTGGGCACACATCATGCAGCCGCATCAGGCCGGCAAGCGTGGTGCCGTATTGGTAGTAATAGGATTTGCGCATGCGCTGCGCCTCTTCCAGCGAAACGCCGAAGCGCGCAGCGATGAAATCGCCCATGCGGGTGTCGATCTCGGCGAAGAGATTGCAGTCGGACGGATAAAGCGTGTTGTCGAGGTCGAAGACCCAGGCCTCGATATGGCTGAAGTCCCCGCTAGGGCCCGACGTCTCCGTCATCTCGATCCCCTGGCGCGGCCTTTGCGCGCGCGCCGCTCGATCAAGGTTCCGGCGCCATGCTCGGTGAAGAGCTCGAGCAGCACGGCATGCGGAACCTTGCCGTTGATGATGACCACGGCCTCAACCCCTTCGGCGATCACGTCGAGACAGCTCTCGATCTTGGGGATCAT
>DASUZQ010000103.1:0-5111 GCA_036376815.1 Methyloceanibacter sp.
GCAACGCGAGCAATCGATACGCCTCGGGTCCACTCCTGGTGAGGCCCGGTCATTGCATGCTATGCGAAACGGAAAGCACAAGGACAGGCGATGGTTTCGGCGCAATTGATCCAGGTGGCGGTGTTTCTCGCCGCCGCAGCCATCGCCGCACCGCTCGGCCGCTTCTTTCGCATGGGCGCCGTGCTCGGCTATCTCGCCGCCGGCGTGGTGATCGGCCCCTATATTCTCGGGCCGCTCTATCAGCTGAACAACGTCGAGAGCATCATGCATTTCGGCGAGTTCGGCGTGGTGCTGCTGCTGTTCGTGATCGGGCTCGAGCTTCGCCCGATCAGGCTTTGGGCCATGCGCTCGGCGATTCTCGGTTTAGGCTCGGCACAGCTCGTGGCCACGTCACTGGTGCTTGCCGCCATCGGTCTCGCGCGCGGCCTTAACTTTGGCCAGGCGCTGTTCATCGGGCTTGGACTGTCGCTCTCCTCGACGGCTTTCGCGCTGCAGGTGCTTGAGGAGAAGGGCGAGATCAACACGCGGCACGGCAGGCTCGCCTTCTCGGTGCTCCTGTTCCAGGACCTTGCCGCCATCCCGCTGATTGCGCTCGTGCCGCTGTTTGCGGCAGGCGGCAGCGAGCAGCCGGCCATGGATCTCTGCGCCGGCGTGCTCGCCATCCTCACCATCATCGGGGTGATCGTCGCCGGCCGCTTCCTGCTCAGCAGGCTTTATCGCATCATCGCCGCCACCGGCGTGCGCGAGGCGATGACGGCGAGCGCGCTGCTCACCGTGGTCGGCGTGGCGCTGGTCATGGAAGCTGCGGGCCTCAGTGCAGCGCTTGGCTCGTTCATCGCCGGCGCTCTGCTCGCCGACTCAGAGTACCGCCATCAGATCGAAGCCGACATCGCGCCCTTCGAGGGGCTGCTGCTCGCGGTGTTCTTCATCGCCATCGGCATGTCGATCGACCTGGGCATTGTGGTGGCGGAGCCTCTCAAGCTCATAGCCATCGTCATCGGCCTCGTTGCAATCAAGGCCGTGATTCTCTACGCGCTCGGCCGCTGGTGGGGGTTGAAGAGCGAGCCGGCGAGACGGCTCGGGCTCGCGATCAGTCAGGGCGGCGAGTTTGCCTTCGTGCTGTTCGCGGCCGGGGTCGGCGCGCACGTCATCGGCCAGCACCTCGCCGATCTGCTCGTGTTGGCGGTGACCTTGTCCATGGCGGCGACGCCGCTCCTGCTGCTCATCGACGAGACGATCTTCCGCGCGCTCGAGCCGGAGAAGCCAGAATACGAGGTGCCGCCGGAAGGCGATCAGCACGTCATCGTCGCAGGCTTCGGCCGCTTCGGGCAAATCGTGGCCCGCGTGCTTCGCGCCCGCCGCATTCCCTTCACGGCGCTCGACTCCAATGTCGAGCAAGTGGACTTCGTGAAGCGCTTCGGCTCGCGAATCTATTACGGCGATGCCGGGAGGCTCGACATTCTGCGCGCGGCCGGCGCCGACAAGGCGCGCGCCTTCGTGCTCGCCATCGACGATGTCGACGCCTCGCTCAGGGTGGCCGAGATGGTGCGCAAGCACTTTCCCGACCTGCCGGTCTATGCGCGGGCGCGCGACCGCATCCATGTGCACAAGCTGATGGATCTCGGCGTCGAAATCATCGAGCGCGAGACGTTCCTCTCGGCGCTCGAACTGACGCATAGGCTGCTGCGCGGGCTGGGCTTGAGCGAGCCCGAGGCCAAGCGGCTGCTCGCGACGTTCAAGCGGCAGGATGAGAAGCGGCTGTACGACGACTACAAATATTACACCGATGTCGAGAAGGTGCGCGCCAACGCGAAGACCGCGGCGGCGGAGCTCGAGGAGCTGTTCGCCCGCGACGTGGAGGAACTCAAGCTTCCAGAAGAGGAGCCGGCTCTTGTAGGCGCTGAGCGGCGAGATGGCCGGCGATCAGCCGGTTCACCTCGGAAGGATGGGTGAACGGACTCATATGGCCGGCGCCTTTGAGCACCGTCACGGTGGCATTCGGCAGGGCCTGGCTCAGCATGTCGACCACGGCGCGGGACGGAGCACGCGTCTTGCCGCCGACGATCAGCAAAGTCGGGGCCGTGACGCTCGCATAGTCGCTCAAGCGCGTTCCGGCCTCGATCAGGATCATGAATTCGAGCGCCACTTTGCGGATGGTGGCGGTGATCGCCGCCTTAAACTTTTCCGGCGCGAGCCACCAGCGCAAGCGGCCGAGCCAATAGCGCATGAAGGAAGCTGCGGCGTCGCGATCGTCACCGTTCGCCACGGCGGTCAGCACGGCGACGCCGAGCCGCTCGATCTCAGCCCATTCAGGGCGGCGCTCGACGCGGAGCAGGTTGAAGGAGACCGGCTCGACCAGGGTGAGGCTCTGCACCTTGGACCCGAGCCCGCGCGCGGCTTCAAGCGCCAAGGCCGCGCCATAGGAGTGGCCGACCAAGTGGATGGGCTTCTCTACTTTGTTGGCGAGCTCGAGCAGCACGGCGAGATCGGCCTGACCGGTGAACACCTTGCCCTCAGGCCAAGGGCCCGACTGCCCATAGCCGATAAAATCGGGAGCGAGCACGCGCCAATCGGGCTCAAGCGCCTCGATCAGCGGCAGCCATTCTCGGTGCGAGGCAGAGCTGCAATGGGCGATGATGACGAGAGGCCCGTTGCCTCGGTCGAGATAGGCGATCTCGACGCCACCGACCATCATCTGCTTCAGGGACATCGGCGCTGCCATATCTCATTCGTCATGCCCGGCCCTGCGCCGGGCATCCACGAATTTCTGCATAAGGCGAAGACGTGGATGGCCGGGACAAGCCCGGCCATGACGAGGACATAGCGCCGGTGGGGATTGGCGTCAGCTTGCGGCTGCGGCTTCCGGAGCCTCGGCGGCGGCAGCAGCCTTCTGCACCGCCTTCTGGACCTTCTCGAAGGCGCGCACTTCGATCTGGCGGATGCGCTCCCGGGAGACGCCGAACTCGGCCGACAGCTCTTCGAGCGTCAGAGGGTCCTCGGCAAGCCGCCGCGCCTCGAACACCCGGCGCTCGCGCTCGTTCAGGCCCTTCAGCGCGTTGTTGAGCATGCCACGCCGCCGCTGAGCCTCTTCCGACTCGGCGAGCGCCGTCTCTTGGTCCATGGTGTCGTCGACCAGCCAGTCCTGCCACTCACCGCTTTCGCTGTCGTTGCGCACCGGCGCGTTCAGTGACGAGTCTCCGGCGAGCCTCCGGTTCATGGAGATCACGTCCTCCTCGGTGACGCCGAGCTGGGTGGCGATGCGCTTCACCTGATCGGGGCGCAAATCGCCTTCGTCGAGAGCCTTGAGCTGCCCCTTGATCTTGCGCAGGTTGAAGAAGAGCTTCTTCTGCGCCGCGGTGGTGCCCATCTTCACGAGGCTCCAGGAACGCAGGATGTATTCCTGAATCGCGGCCCTGATCCACCACATGGCGTAGGTAGCAAGCCTGAAGCCTTTGTCGGGATCGAAGCGCTTCACCGCCTGCATCAGCCCGACATTGCCTTCGGACACGACCTCGCCGATGGGCAGCCCGTAGCCGCGATAGCCCATGGCGATGCGGGCAACGAGACGGAGATGGGAGGTGACAAGCTTATGGGCGGCGTCGCGGTCGCCGTGCTCGCGCCAGCTCTTGGCGAGCATGTACTCCTGCTGAGGCTCCAGCATGGGAAATTGCCGGATCTCTTCCAGGTAGCGCGTCAGGCCGCCATGCGCGCCGACACTCGGTAGACTCTGCGAGGCCATGAGAGCAATTCTCCCGCGGCCTGATGCCGGCCGCATCTTTTCATCTTAATGCCCCCCCGGCGCCCCTCTATAGAACGTTTGCCTCAAAGATTAAAGACCGAGGAAGCTTCACAGTTCCTTGAGGGCGTCGACCATCATGGCAAAATCATCGGGCAGCGGACTATTAAATTCCAGTAAGGTCCCAGTCAGCGGATGCACGAAACTTAGTGCCGCAGCGTGCAGCGCCTGACGCTTGAAACTTACAATTTTATCCTGTGCGGTTTGCGGAAGCTTGCGGAGCTTGGATTTGAAGCCGGTTCCGTAGACCGGATCGCCGATCAAGGGCGTGCCGATCGAGGCGAGATGCACCCGCACCTGATGGGTGCGGCCGGTCTCGAGCCGGCACTCAAGCAACGAGGCGATGGGCTCAGGTCCGCGTCCGAAGGTCGCGACCACCTGGTAGTGGGTCACCGCCTCACGTCCGCCTCGTGCCACGGGCACGACCGCCATCTTGGTGCGGCTCGTCTTGTGCCGGCCGATCGGCGCCTTGATCGTGCCATGCGGGCGAGGCGGGGCGCCCCAGACAAGGGCGAGATAGCCTCGCTCGAGCGACCCCTCGCGGCCATGATCGGCGAATTGCTCGGAGAGGGCGCGATGGGCCCGGTCGGTCTTGGCGACGACGAGAAGGCCGCTCGTGTCCTTGTCGAGGCGATGCACGATGCCCGGACGCACCACGCCGCCAATGCCTGAGAGGCTTGCCCCGCAATGGGCGATCAGGGCGTTGACCAGGGTGCGGTCGATATTGCCGGCGCCGGGATGCACGACGAGGCCGGCAGGCTTGTCGATCACGATGATCGAATCGTCCTCGTAGACCACATTGAGCGGAATTTCCTGCGCTTGCGGACGAGCGCTCACCGGCGTCGGCACGCTGATCTTGAAGCGATCGCCCGGTTTGACCGGGTATTTCACGTCCTCTATGGTCGCGCGGCCGAGCGCCACGTGACCTTGCCTGATCAAAGCCTGGAGGCGGGTGCGGCTCAGCTCCGGGAAACGGCCGCTCAGGAAGCGGTCGAGCCTGAGCCCGGCATGGCTCTCATCGGCTTCCGCCGTCAGGCGCTCGGTCGAAACAGGCATGAGGCTCAACAATGTCCGTGGTCAGCGAGCCAGAGAGTAGTAGCCCGGTGCAGGGCACTGTCTTGGCGGGAACCGTCTTCACGCCGCGTCAGGTGCGCATCCTCAAGATCGCGGTCATCGTAATGGGGGCGTTGCTCGTCGGTGGCTTCGCCTTCGTGCTTGCGGCCATTGTCTATCAGGCATCGCATCCGGCGCAAGATACGAGCGTTACGGCCGCGCCGAGCGTGCCGGGGCAGGGGGCGCTGAGCATCGATCTCCC
>DASUZQ010000104.1:0-3394 GCA_036376815.1 Methyloceanibacter sp.
GTCGCCGAAGGACGCGGAGACGAGGCCGCGCTCATCTACGACAGCCCGGTGACCGGAACGAAGCGATCCTTCACCTTCCGCGAGCTTCTCCACGAGGTCGAAACCTTTGCCGCCGTGCTTGCCGACAAAGGCGTAACCAAGGGTGACCGTGTGGTCATCTACATGCCGATGGTGCCGGAGACGCTCATTGCCATGCTCGCTACGGCGCGGCTCGGGGCGATTCATTCGATGGTGTTCGGCGGTTTTGCCGCCAACGAGCTTGCCGTTCGCATCGACGACGCCAAGCCGAAAGTCGTCGTCTCAGCCTCTTGCGGCGTGGAGCCCGGACGCATCGTGAACTACAAGCCGCTGCTCGACGCGGCGATAAAGATCGCCGCCAACAAGCCCGAGCTCTGCATCATCCTGCAGCGCCAGATGGCGCAAGCTCCTCTCGTCAAGGGGCGCGACTACGATTGGGCTGAGCTCGTCGCCGAAGCCAAGTCGGCAGGGCGCAAGGAGCCTTGCGTCCCGGTCGAGGCGACGGCACCTCTGTACATCTTGTACACCTCGGGCACCACCGGGCAGCCCAAGGGCGTCGTGCGCGACAATGGCGGTCACATGGTTGCGCTCAAATGGTCGATGAAGAACATCTACGGCGTCAAACCCGGCGAGGTTTACTGGGCTGCGTCGGACATCGGCTGGGTCGTCGGTCACTCCTACATCGTCTACGCGCCGCTCCTCAACGGCAACACCACCATCATCTATGAAGGGAAGCCGGTGGGAACACCGGACGCCGGAGCTTTCTGGCGCGTCATCTCAGAGCACAAGGTCGAAGCTCTGTTCACCGCGCCGACTGCGCTCCGCGCCGTCAAGAGAGACGATCCGCAAGGGAACTTCATTGGGAAATACGATATCTCCAGCCTGCGCACGCTGTTCCTCGCCGGAGAGCGCGCGGACCCCGACACCATCATGTGGGCCGAGGAGCATCTCGGCATTCCGGTCATCGACCATTGGTGGCAGACCGAGACCGGATGGGCGATCGCCGCCAATCCAGTCGGCCTCGGCCAGCTCCCGGTGAAGCGCGGCTCGGCCACGGTCGCCATGCCCGGCTACGACGTCCAGGTGCTCGACGATGGCGGACATCCGGTCGAGTCCGGCAAGCTCGGCAACATCGTGGTGAAGCTGCCGCTGCCACCATCTTGCCTGCCTACGCTTTGGCATGCCGACGAGCGCTTTTGCGCCGGCTATCTCGATGAATTTCCTGGTTATTACAAGACGTCTGATGCAGGTCACCGCGACGAGGACGGCTACATTTTTGTCATGGGCCGCACGGACGACGTGATCAACGTGGCCGGCCACCGTCTCGCCACCGGCGCCATGGAGGAAGTTCTCGCCTCGCATAAGGACGTCGCCGAATGTGCCGTGGTCGGCGCCTTCGACCTCTTGAAAGGCGAGGTGCCGGTCGGATTTCTTGTCGTCAAATCAGGCGTCGTCCGCGATTTGGCGCAGATCGAGAAGGAAGTCGTCGAGCTCGTGCGCGAGCGGATCGGGCCGGTCGCCGCCTTCAAGACCGCGGTGGCGGTTTCCCGCCTACCGAAGACCCGCTCGGGTAAGATCCTGCGCAGCACGATAAAGAAGATCGTCGACGGCCAGAGCTTCGACATGCCCGCGACGCTTGAGGATCCAGCTGCCCTCAGCGAAATCCAAGCGGTTCTCACCAGTCGCAGGAGCACCACACTGCCCACCGAATAGGGCGAAGGCTTGCGGAAACGCGTTCGTGAATTGCCGCACTCCCATGAGCATGGGATGCTTTGCCCTGGGACAAACGACCCGCGAGCGGAGAAGGAGCAAGCTGCATGGCCAAGCTGAAACTCACCTATTTCGACTTTCACGGGGGGCGCGGAGAGCCGGCACGGATCGCTCTGTCGATAGGCGGCATCCCGTTCGAGGATGAGCGGGTCAAGGGAACCGATTGGGAGCGCCGCAAGCCCGGCACGCCGTTCGGCGGCTTGCCTCTGCTGGAGAAAGACGGAGAGATCCTCGCCCAGTCGAACGCAATCAATCGCTATGTGGGCCGGCTTACGAACCTCTATCCGTCAGACCCTTGGCAGGCGGCGCTGTGCGACGAGATCATGGAGGCGGTGGAGGACATCACCAGCAAGATCGCTGCGACCATGTTTCTCAGCGACGAGCAAAAAAAGGCGCAGCGCAAGGCGCTGGTGGAAGGCCCGCTCCCATTCTATCTCGCGAGGCTGCAGCAGAGGCTCGAAGCACATGGCGGCCGGTACTTCGCCGGAGGCAAACTTTCCGTCGCCGATCTTAAGGTCTTCGTGCTGATCCGCCAACTCAAATCCAGCGTGCTCGATCACGTGCCGGCCGATTTGCCGGATCGCATCGCTCCCAAGCTCATCGAGCACTACGAGCGGGTCAAGAACGAGGCGGGAGTGAAGGCCTACTACGCCAAGCACAGTGTCGCCGCCTGAAAGATTTCTCCCGCGATGCAGGGCTAGGGAGCCTCGAAGATCGCCACCTCCAAATCGTGGTCGGTCGGTCGATTGCTGCCTTTCGGTTTCCAATCCATCTTGCCCCCTCTCTTTCGCCCTCGCTCGGTGCGAGTACGCGCACGCGCTGACATCGTGACTTTTTTTCACAGCCGGTCACCGTCAGGAATTGTACTTTCGGCCGAAGCGACATTTCGCCTGCGTCGCTTCGCTTGACTTCGCGGCGAAACCTTCATACCCCGATGAGCGGGACACCCCTCCCCACCGAGGGGCATCTATCTGGAAGGGTAGACGAAGATGACCGCGCTCGAGCGGCCCGCAACGCGGCCGCAAAATCCTCTCTTCTCCTCCGGCCCTTGCGCCAAGCGCCCCGGCTGGTCTCTCGACAATCTCAAGAATGCATTGCTCGGCCGTTCGCACCGCTCGGCTGCGGGCAAGGCCAGGCTCAAGCTTGCCATCGACCGCACCCGCGCTCTGCTCGAGCTGCCGGACGATTATCTCGTGGCCATCGTTCCAGGCTCGGATACCGGCGCGGTGGAGATGGCGCTGTGGTCGCTCCTCGGCCCGCGTGGTGTGGACGTCCTCGCTTGGGAAGCCTTCGGCAAGGATTGGGTCGTCGATGTCGTCAAGCAGTTGAAGCTCGGCGACGTCCGCGTCATGGAGGCCGCTTACGGTCAATTGCCCGATCTCGCCAATGTCGACTTCTCGCGCGACGTCATCTTTACTTGGAATGGAACCACATCGGGCGTGCGCGTGCCGAATGCCGACTGGATCGCGGCTGACCGGCAGGGCCTTACCATTTGCGACGCGACCTCAGGCATTTTCGCGCAACGCCTCGATTGGTCGAAGCTCGATGTGATCACCTATTCCTGGCAGAAGGTTCTCGGCGGCGAGGCTGCGCACGGGATGCTCAT
>DASUZQ010000105.1:0-2538 GCA_036376815.1 Methyloceanibacter sp.
GCCGCTCACGGTCAGGCTCGCTTCCGCGCTATTCTCGCCGAAGGCCACCAGTCGGTAAGCGAGGGCCTGCCGTTGCGCAACGGAGAGTCTTCGAAAGTAGGAGATGCCGCTCGGGCGACCTCGCTGGCGTTGGTCGAAGCCTTCCGCGACCTGCCGGCGGAGCATCTTGCCGAGCTCGAGCGGCTGCTGATCACCCAAGCCGTCTCCCGCGGCGAGGTTCTCATGCGCCAGGGCGATGCGGCTGATGCGCTCTATCTCGTCGCCTCGGGCCGCTTCGCCGTCAATGTCGACGGGCGCCGCATCGCCGAGGTGGGGAGCGGCTCGCCCATCGGCGAGATCGGCTTCTTCGCCGACGGCATCCGCACCGCCACCGTCACGGCGCTGCGCGACTCGATCGTGCTCAAGCTGCCCAAGAAAGAGTTCGCAGCCTTCGCCGAGCGGCATCCGATCATCCTGAAGCCGATCGCCGTGACCCTTGCCAGGCGCCTCGCCGACACGCTCGCCGGCGACGAGCAGAGCCTGACCCATCCCCGCACGCTTGCCGTGATCGGCGCGGGCGGCTTCGCCGTGCCGGATGCCTTTCGCAAGCGGCTCGCGCTCGCCCTCTCCCGCTTCGGCCAAATCGCAACCGTGGATTCGGCGACCCTTGCCGCGGCGCTCTCCGGAAACTTGGACCTCGACTCCGAAGCCGTGACGAGCTGGTTCAACCGGCAGGAGTTTCGTTATCACTACGTGCTCTATTTCGCCGACGCCGAGCTGACGCCGTTCAGCGCCAAGATCATCCGTCAGGCCGACCAGCTTCTCATCGTCGGCGATGCGGCTGAAGCAGCGCCCGAGCCGAGCACGCTCGAGCGCTTCGCCTTCGACATTCATCCGGTCTCAGCCCGCAGGCTCGTGCTGCTCCATGCCGCCCGAAAGCCGGTCTCCGGCACATCGCGCTGGCTCGACGCGCGGGCCGTCGCCATGCATCACCACCTCGTTGCCGACGACAGTGCCGGATATGACCGGCTTGCCCGCTTCGTCAGCGGCAACGCGAGGGGCTTCGTCGCCTGCGGCGGAGGCGCGCTCTGCGCTGCCCATGTCGGCGTCTACAAGGCGTTCCTCGAGGCGAATATCGGCTTCGACGTGTTCGGCGGCACGAGCGGCGGCGGCGCCATGGCCGCGGCCTTCGCCATGGGCGCGAGCCCCGACGAGGTCAGCGCCCGCACCGCCGCGATTTTTCTGGAGGCGCGGGCGCTCAAGCGATTGACCTGGCCGCGCTACAGCCTGCTCGATCACACCGTCTTCGACCGCGCGCTCAAGACCCATTATGGCGACGCCGAGATCGAAGATCTGTGGAGCGGCTATTTCGCGGTCTCCACCTGTCTTGCCAGCAGCTCACTCTTCCTCATCACGCGCGGGCCCGTGTGGAAGGCGGTGCGTGCCACGAGCTCGATCCCAGGACTTCTGCCTCCCGTCTATTGCGAGGACGGCCGCGTCCTTGTCGACGGCTCGCTGCTCGACAACGTACCGGTGAAATCCATGCGTGCGCTGAAGAGCGGGCCGAACGTCGTAATTGCGCTCAAGTCGGACGAGATGCGCGGCGACACCATCGACTATGCGGCGCTTCCCTCGCGCGGACAGATGTTGCGGCGGATGCTGAACCCGTTCGCGCGCCGGCGCCTCCCCGACGCCCCAGGCGTCGCGACCGTGCTCCTGCGCAGCCTCATGGTCAGGCGCGAGCGCCTGTCCGATGCTCTGGAGCACGACGACCTGCTCATCACCCCGCCGCTGCCTGACGATGTGAGCGTGATGGACTGGCACCGCCACGCCGAGCTTGCCGAACGCGCCTACGACCACACCGCGAAGGTCATTGCCGACCAGCGCGCCAGAGGTCATCCGCTATTTCGCTGAGTCACAAGAATTCGGGCACTTGAACGATGGAGAACCGATGAGCCAGTCGCAACGAAGATTCGTCACCTTCGGAATTTCGCATTATTGCGAGAAGGCTCGATGGGCGCTCGACTGGCACGGCATTGCTTATGACGAGATCAATTGGCCGCCAGGCGTCCATATAATTTTGGCCAAGAGCTGCGGCGCGAAAGCGACCAGCCTGCCGATCCTGCTGGACGGCCAGTCGGTCATCCAAGGAAGCGGCGCCATCATCGATTGGGCAGATCGACAAACGCGGAATCCAGCTCGGCAGCTCACTGTGGCAGATGCCCGAGAGATCGAGCAGCGTGCCGACAGCGTCATCGGTGCTCATGTGCGCCGGCTGGTATACGCCGAGCTGCTACCGCGATTTCCGGAGCTGACCAAGCCCGCGCTCTTTGGCAAAGCGTCAGGCCCGCACAGACTTGCAGCCAATGCGATGTGGCCTTTGAGCCGGCGCATCATGATGCGCATGCATGACATCACACCTGAAGCTGCGGCAGAGAGCCGCTCAACTCTGGAATCGGAGCTTGACTGGTTGGACAGCACGCTCGCCGACAACCGCCGCTATCTCTCAGGCGACCGCTTCAGCCGAGCCGACATCACCGTGGCCAGTCTCTTGGCCTT
>DASUZQ010000106.1:0-3785 GCA_036376815.1 Methyloceanibacter sp.
GGCGCTGGGCGGTAAACTGATTCTCCATGCGGCCACGCAGAAAAGTCCTTATGCTCTAGCCAAAGCTAGCAACAACGCTTGGGGGACTTGGTTATGTCGGTTTGGGGCAAACTTGCCGGTGCCGCCGCTGGGCTGGCGATCGGAGGACCGATCGGCGCCCTGCTTGGCGAGGTTGAAGACGCGAGCAACGTTCTTCATCTCGCCTTCCGGCACCTTGAACACTTCCTTGAAGGCGTTGACCTCGTCCATGGTGACGACGCCGTCAGCCTTAGCCATCTTGGCGCCGAGCGCGATCACGCCCACGGTGAAAGCCACCTGGTTCTCGGCAGGGCCGTCCTGCTCCTGATCGCGATCGATGACATAGTGCCCGGCGACACCGCCGAGCAAAGCGCCGATGGGGCCGCCGATTGCGAGCCCCGCCGCGGCGCCGGCCAACTTTCCCCAAATCGACATTGCCGAACCCCCCCAACAAATACCGGCTAGAGCATAAGGATTTTTACCGCGTACCGCATGCGGATAATCGTCTCGCTGGCGGTGGTTTCCGGCTCGCTCAAGACCTCGACGGGACCGGTCCGGAATCGCGGAAATTGGCCAGGATCGAGAGCTTTGGGTCGTCGATCTCAAGCCCCGCGGCAAGCCGCCGCTCGACATGGAGGGAGCGGGCGAACGTCCAGGCGAACAGCCACAGGGTGATCAGCCCGGTGATGACGCTTCCTACCAGCACGAAGGTCTGGCCGAGGTCGAACAGGTCTGCGCCGGCGACAATGAAGGCCTCGATGATGATGCCGAAGCCGCCAGCGACCACGATCGCGGCGCTGATCGAGGTGATGAAGATGGCGATGGGATGGTCTCCGCCGTGGCGGGGACGAGGGTTGGCTTCCGTGTCCATGGGCGACCTAATAGCGGAGGGCGCGACCGCGAACAAGGGCGGGCGGCATACTCCCTGCGCCTGAAAGGCGAAGGGACGGGGTGGGGGTCGAATGGTCGCACGCCCTCAAGCTTTGACCCCCACCCGGACGGCTACCGCTGTCCGACCTCCCCCTTTTCGGGGGAGGATTTACGACCGGGGAATGTCGCGGCGGACCTTGCGCGAGGCGCCGACGATCTCGACGCCCCTCGAGCCGACGAACTGGTCAAGGTTCATGGTGATGTAATAAGGCGAGGCGAGCGGCATCAGGAGGCCGTTCTTGACGCAACCGATGACGACCGTTCGCCAATAGGCCGGGCGGCCGTTATAGGCTTCGTGGCTCAGCGAGACGTCCATGTTCATGTAGGGCTTCACGCCGGTGACGGTGAGTTGATAGACGCCGCGGCCGGCATACCATTCGATATCGATGCCGTTGAAATCGATGGGATAGCACTCGCCGGTGAGGCTCCAGACCGGCACGACGAGGGACGGCGCCTCAGGCTTGCCAAACGGTCCGGCCGCGGCAAGTCCGGTCATCGCAATTAGCGCCAACCCGGCAAACAGGCTTATCGTGCGTCGTCGCATCGCATCCCCCCAAGTCCAAGCCCAAAAGCCTAACGGGCGACTGTGACCGCCTCAAGGTCAGCCCGAAGACGCAAAGGGCCGGCTCAAACCATCTTGCTCAGTGTGCGCCTCATCTCATCGAAGGAAAAGGCGCGCAGGGTTTCGCATCGCGTATTGCCGAGCGAGGAGGCGCTGAGCGCAAGCGCAGCTGCGCTCTCATCATCCGCCGCCTCGAACACCGCGATGACATCGTAGCGGCCAAGGGTCCAGCAGAGTTCTTTCATGACGATGCCGCACTTCTCGGCCATCGCTTGAAAGGCCTCAGCCCGGCTGATCGTGCCCCTGATGTTGCGTATGCCCTGATCGGTGAAATTGGCGAGTAAAATATATTTCGGCATCGGATTTCTCCTCTCCTGTCGTGGCGGGAAGTCTACTATGAGGCGGCGATCGCGTTAAAATCAGCTTGAGCAGCAAGGCGCCGGCGGCGGTCGGTGGCTCGCGATTGTAGCGGAACCCGAGTCAGCACCTTCCCGTTGCTCATGTTGCTTCGATGACGAAGGAGGTACCCATGCAGATCTCAGAGGTGCACGACTATGCGAGCAGGCTGCTTAGGGAGCATGGCGACAAGGCCCAATTGATCGCGGCGCAAAGGGTGCTCGAATGCGAGAAGCGCGGCGACAGAAGCGAAGCCGAGGACTGGCGCCGCATCCGTGACACACTGAAAGAGATGAAGGGACCGCTGGCGAGCTGAGCCGCCGCTCACCCAAGCGTCAGGCAAAGATCAGCTTGAGCAGGAAGGCTCCGGCGATTGTCCCCGAGGCGGCGTTGATCTCGTGCACGCGCCCCGAGAGCAGTTTCAGCGCCACATAGGCGATGAAGCCGAGCCCAATGCCGGTGGCGATGGAATAGCTCAACGGGATCATCAGCGCGATGGTGAGCGCCGGGATGTATTCGGTTGGCTCGTCCCATTGGATCGCGCCGAGGCTCGTCGCCATGAGACAGGCGACGAAGAGGAGCGCAGGTGCCGTGGCGTAAGGCGGCACGGTCTGGGCGAGCGGCGCCAGGAACAGGCTCGCGAGAAACAGCACAGCCACCACGAGCGCGGTCAAGCCCGTGCGGCCGCCCTCCTCTACGCCGGCGGCGCTTTCAATGTAGGCGGTGGTGGTCGAGGTACCGAGGGCCGCGCCAAGCATGGCCCCGCCGGAATCGGCAAGCAGCGCCTGGCGGAGTCGCGGCAGGCGTCCGTCCTGATCGAGCAGCCCAGCGTGTCGCGCCACGCCGATCAGCGTTCCCGCCGTGTCGAGAAGCATCACCAGCAGAAGCGTGAGCACCATGGTTAGAAGCCCGAGCTGAAAAGCTCCGGCGACATCCATCTTGAGGAAGGTCGGCGCGAGCGACGGCGGCATGGCGGCGAGCCCATGCCAAGGCTCGAGCCCGAGCCACACCGCGGCGAGCGTCACGGCGATCACGCCGAAGATGATGGCGCCCGGCACCTTCCGCGCCGCGAGCCCGGCAATGGCGAGGAAGCCGGCAATGGCGAGCAGCGCCTTCGCTTCCTTGAGGTCGCCGAGCTTGACCAGCGTGGTGGCATCCGCCGCCACGAGGCCCGCATTCTGCAAGCCGATCAGCGCAAGGAACAGGCCGATGCCTGCGGCAATGCCGAGCTTGAGATTGATCGGAATGGCGTTGATCAGCCATTCGCGCAACGGCGTCACCGAGATCAGCAGGAACAGGGCGCCGGAGAGGAACACGATGCCGAGCGCGAGCTGCCAATTGCCGCCAAGCTCTGGCACCATGGTGAAGGCGAAATAGGCGTTGAGCCCCATGCCGGGGGCAAGCGCGATGGGGTAGTTGGCGTAGAGCCCCATGATGGCGGTCGAGAGCGCCGCGGCGAGGCAGGTGGCGACGAACACGGCGCCATGATCCATGCCGGCCTTCTCCAGGATCGCCGGGTTGACGAACATGATGTAGGCCATGGTGAGGAAGGTCGCGAGGCCGGCCCTGAGCTCGGTCGGCATGGTCGTGCCGGCGGCACTGAGGCCGAACGCGCGATCGAGCGTCGCCGCAAGCCCTGATGGCTCTGCCGGTGTCTGCGTCTCGCTTTCTCCTGGTCCCATTCCCCCTCCCCGTGCTCCTTAGTACTGGATGCCCGCCTTCGCGGGCATGACAACACCGCGGATGAAGGTTATCCACACGTCTGGAGTCGGCGAAAGGAGCGATCATGGCCATCTACGCCCTCGACGGCGAGGCGCCGGAGCTTCCGGCCGACGGCCTCTATTGGGTCGCCGAGACCGCCGCGGTGATCGGGCGCGTG
>DASUZQ010000107.1:0-4652 GCA_036376815.1 Methyloceanibacter sp.
CCGAGCGCGGTGAGGCGCTGCAGCCTGAGATCGAGGATGGCGCGGGCCTGATCCTCGGAGAGGCGGTAGGTTCCTTGCGCCGAGACCTTGTGACGCGGGTCGGCGACGAGCTCGACCAGGGGGATCACGTCTTTGGCCGGCCAATCCCTGGCCATCAATTGCTCGCGTGCCGCGGCCGGATCGGGCGCCTTGCGGATCAACGCGATGACCTCGTCGATATTGGCAACGGCGATGGCGAGGCCGACCAGCACATGGGCGCGATCGCGCGCCTTCCGCAGCAGGACCTTGGTGCGCCGCCCGATCACCTCCTCGCGGAAATCGGTGAAGGCGCGGATCATGTCCTTGAGGTTGAGCTGCTCGGGCCGGCCGCCGATCAGCGCCACCATATTGGCGCCGAAGGTCGATTGCAGCGTCGAGAAGCGATAGAGCTGATTCAACACCACGTCGGCCATGGCGTCACGCTTCAGCTCGATCACCACGCGCATGCCGTCGCGGCTCGACTCGTCGCGAATGTCGGAGATGCCTTCGATCTTTTTCTCGCGCACGAGCTCGGCGATCCGCTCGACCATGGTCGCCTTGTTCACCTGATAGGGAATCTCGGTGATGACCAGCGCCTCGCGCTCCTTGCGCAGGATTTCAGTGGTGACGCGGCCGCGCATCAGGATCGAGCCGCGGCCCTTGTGATAGGCGGCGCGGATGCCGGCCTTGCCGAGGATAAGGCCGCCGGTGGGGAAGTCCGGGCCAGGGACGATCTCGATCAGCTCCTCGATGGAGATCGCCGGATTGTCGAGATAGGCGATGCAGGCGTCGATCACCTCGCCGAGATTGTGCGGCGGGATGTTGGTCGCCATGCCGACGGCGATGCCGCCCGCGCCGTTGACGAGCAGGTTCGGGAATTTGGCCGGCAGCACCACCGGCTCCTGCTCGCGCCCGTCATAGTTCGCCTGGAAGTCGACCGTCTCGTTCTCGAGATCGTCGAGCAGAGTCATGGCGGGGCGGGCGAGGCGCACCTCGGTGTAGCGCTCGGCCGCAGGCGGATCGCCGTCGACCGAGCCGAAATTGCCCTGCCCGTCGATCAGCGGCACGCGCATGGAGAAGTCCTGCGCCATGCGCACCAGGGCGTCGTAGATCGCCTGATTGCCGTGCGGGTGGTACTTACCCATGGTGTCGCCGGTGACGCGCGCCGATTTGTTGTAGGCGCGGTCAGGCGTGTAGTTGTTCTCGTGCATCGAATAGAGGATGCGGCGATGCACGGGCTTCAGTCC
This sequence comes from Methyloceanibacter sp., assembly GCA_036376815.1. Classification (GTDB taxonomy): domain Bacteria; phylum Pseudomonadota; class Alphaproteobacteria; order Rhizobiales; family Methyloligellaceae; genus Methyloceanibacter. The sequence goes on from DASUZQ010000107.1 coordinate 1,266, forward strand.
GTCGCGCACATCGGGCAGCGCGCGGGCAACGATCACGCTCATGGCGTAATCGAGATACGACCGCTTCATCTCGTCGATGAGCGAGATCGGCCGAATGTCGGACGGAGGGCTTGGCGCGCCCGATCCGGGGGGTTGATCGTTGTCGGCCAAGGCCGGGAGTGTTCCGTTGAAGTGTGGTTGGCGAAAGGATCAGTGGTGGCCGCTCGCGCTCGCGCACGGCCTTCTCAAGCACCGGAGAATCGTACGGAGAAGGCACTTTTCTATAGCTGATTTACGGCCCGCATTGCAACCGCCGAACGGCGCCATAACGACGCTGCCGAGTGGTCTATTATACCAATATATTCAATATGTTATTCGGTCGTTGAAGAGGGCCTCGGCGGCGCGCCGCGTGGGCCATTACTCCGTGTACTGAGGAGTGACATTGGCAAGCCGGTGCAGGAACGATTGCGCTGCCAGGGACGTTGTTGAGGCAGGGGGCGAGGGTCATGTCGATTCTCGTCCGCTTCATTTTAAGCGACCAAAAACGGACACAAGGAGAGCACCATGAACCGCTTCCTCGCAACGACGGCCGTTGCCCTGATGTTGGGCGCGGCCCCAGCGTTGGCCCAGACTCCAGCGTCGCCCGGCTCGCCGGCGCCAGACCCCTCCGCGCAGACTCCGATGCAGCCTGAGCCGCCATCGGCAATCCCGTCAGAGCCCGACATGAAGGCTCCCGACCAATCGTCGGAGGGCCCCAAGGTGATCACGCCGGATCAGTCGTCGGAGGCGGCGAAGCCGATGGCGCCCGAGCAGAGCACCGCGCAAGGCGGTCAATTCCTCAAGGAGCAGTCGGCTGACGACATGCTTGCCAGCTCGATCATCGGCAAGCCTGCGGTCAACAGCCAGGATGAGACCATCGGCGACGTCAACGATCTCGTTACCGACCGTAGCGGCAAGATCACCGCCGCGTTGATCGGCGTCGGCGGCTTCCTCGGCATCGGCGAAAAGGACGTTGCCGTGCGCTTCGAGGATCTCAAGCTCAATCGCGACGAGAACGATAACGTCAAGGTCACGCTGAACATCAGCAAGGAGACGCTCGCTGAGGCGCCCGACTACAAGCTGCTCGGCGAGCAGCCTGTGGTGGAAGGCTCGGCGAAGAGCGATCGCGAGGACAACTCTCGCACTTACTAGAGCCTGATGGCTTTGAGTACGCGGAAGCCCGGTGGCCGACAGGTCGCCGGGCTTCGTTGGTTCTAGAACGGGATCTCGTCGTCAAGCTCTTTGTCGAAGGAGCGGCCGCCACCGCCGCCGAGCGGGCCTGAGCGTCCGAAATCGCCGGCCGAGGCGCCGGCCGGCTCGCGATCTCCGCCGCCCGCCCCCTGCCGGCCATCGAGCATGGTCAGCTCGCCGCGAAATTGCTGCAACACCACCTCGGTCGAATAACGGTCCTGGCCTGATTGATCCTGCCATTTCCGCGTTTGCAGCTGACCCTCGAGATAAACCTTCGAACCCTTCTTCAGATATTGCTCGGCGATTTTCGCCAGGTTCTCGTTGAAGATCACGACGCGGTGCCACTCGGTGCGCTCCTTACGCTCGCCGGTCGCCTTGTCGCGCCAGCTTTCGCTGGTGGCCAAGCGCAAATTCACGATGGGGCGGCCGTCCTGCGTGTGACGAACCTCCGGATCGGCCCCGAGGTTGCCCACCAAGATGACTTTGTTGACTGATCCCGCCATAGGGCGACCTCCGCTGTTGCGCGCACCTGTTAACCGTCCCCGAACTCTACTGCCTGCCGGCCGCCTCTCGCTAGAAAAGGTGTCGCGCTCCACAGTAAGCCACGCTTGAAGGTTTGTACACGTTTTGTTCTAATCTTCCAGGGGTGCCTTGAGAATTGTGCAGGTGCGAACTATGCCTTACAGAGAACGGCGCTCGGCCTCGCGAGCTGGCAACCCGATCTTCACGATCTATGGGTCAGGTTTAGCGGGCCGACCACCCCTACCCTAACCAGGGACAGCGATGCAGCGCACCGTCGAACAGCGCCACAGTCCAAAACGCCGCACGAGCGCCAGGCGCCATCCGCCGGCCAAGGTCTTCGGCTTCACCGCGCGGCAGCGGCCTTTCATCATCGTGCTGGTGGCGAACTGGATTTTCTCCATCGCCTTCTTCTTGGGGATGAAGCTCGTCTGGCACTGGCAGCCGGAAGATTGGGGCATCGCCGACCGCATCGCGCTCGTGCTCAAGGATGCGGTGTTCGCCCTCCTGCCGGGCGTGATCGGCATCTGCATCGTCGCGGCCCAGCGGCTCAACCCCAGCATGTTTGTCGGGCAGATGCCCAAGCCGAACTCGGCCGTGGACATCAACAACCGGTTCATCCTCAACACCTTTGAGCAGTTCACCGCCTATTTCGTGGCCAATGCCGGTCTTGCCATGTACTGCCCGCCTGAGGAGGCGCGCTCGCTGCCTCTGCTCACGATGTTGTTCGTGATGGGGCGCATCCTGTTCTGGATCGGCTATCACCGGAACCCGTATTTGCGGGCCTTCGGCTTCGGCATCACTTTCTATCCGACGGTTGCCGCTTTCGTCTGGCTGATGCTGATTATGATCTTCGGCATTCGCATCCCGCTCTAGGCGCTCTCCTCACCTGCCGGCTTGCCAGTCGAGGATCGACTGCACCGGCCACAGGAGCATCAGCACGTTGAGGGTGAGGTTGTCGCGGATCATGTATCCGACGATCAGCTCGAGCGCGATCGCCACGGCAATGGTGAGCCAGACCGGCCACCAGCGCGCCAGGAAGAAGCCAACGACCATAAACAGAGTATCGGCCACCGAGTTGATGACGCTGTCGCCGTAGTAGTCGAGCGACACTGTGGTGCCGCGATAGCGGTTGATCAGCCAGTCGGTGTTCTCGATCACCTCCCATGAAGCCTCGATGGCGACGGCCAGGATCAGCCGCGTGCCGAACGACATCGGCACCCACCGCGACAACAGCCACAGCGCGCCATAGAAGATGAAGCCGTGGATGATGTGCGAGGGCGAGTACCAGTCCGAGAGGTGCTGGGAGTTCTCGCTCGACATCACCACGCCGTGCCACAGCTTGACGTAGCCGCATTTGCAGATGGGCTCGCGGCCCATGGCGATGAGGATCGCCGCCTGCAGCGCGATGAGGCCGACAACGGCGATGATGACCTGGTTGCGGGTGAGCTTCACGGGCGCATCTATGCACCGGGATTCGTCAGGAGGCCATACGCTCCCTTGTGGCACCCCCCTATCCGGGAATAAGCCTTACTCACGGGGACGCCGAGGGAATGAGACTATGACCCAAGACGAGGCGCTTGCCCTGCTCAGGACCGGCGCGAGCATCTTTCTCACGGGGCAGCCCGGCAGCGGCAAGACCCACACGGTCAATCGCTA
>DASUZQ010000108.1:0-5383 GCA_036376815.1 Methyloceanibacter sp.
ATTGAGATGTCAGACGTTCAACGATTTGGTGATGAGGTTCAGAAAGCGGGCAAGAATGGCTTTGATGCCGCTGTCAGCTCCTTTGCTGAGGCGAACAAGGGGTTCCAGGCTATTGCCGCGGAGATTACAGCGTATTCGAAGAAGTCGTTTGAGGACGGCACGCGTGCCTTCGAACAGCTTCTTAGTGCAAAGTCGTTCGAGCAGGTGATCGAGATCCAGTCTCAGTACGCCAGAATGGCTTATGAAGCCTATGTTGCTGAGTTGTCGAAGCTCGGTGAGATGTATGCCGGCCTGACGCGCAACACCTACAAGCCGGTCGAGCAAGCCGCTGCCAAGGCTGGCGCACCGAATCGACTTCGAAGCGCCTAAGGTTGGACGAAAGACCTGAGGTCAGCCTCGGGTCTTCTTATTTCCTGTTTGGATCGCTCGGCCGTCCATGCGTTGCTGTGCCCTCGAGCCAGATGGGCATCGATTTCTCGCCAAGCCGCAGCGCGGCTGAACGTCTTTATCTTATGCCGAGTTTGCGTTGGGTGGATGGCTCGCTACAACCTTGCTGTAGACAGCACCGCCTCGCTGTGCCTTTGCTGCAACGCACTGAAAGGACGTTTTCTGCTATGATTCGCAATATGCGGGGGCTGGCAGACATTCATCTCGACGTGAGGGGCGGCGATATCATCGTCGATCTACCCGGCACCAGTTACACCGTCACCTATCACAAGCCCGCAGTCTCTCCTCAGCTTCTCGCCGCCTACCTACCTGGTGAAAACGATCCTCGGACCCAACTCACGCAAGCGGAGTTCCTCGCAAGAGCGAGGCGCTTGGCGAACGACAAGGCTCGTGAATTGGATTGGATCGTTTAGAACCATAGGCAAACGATCTACGCAGCAGACTTCGTAGAAGTGCTGTCGTCCGGACTTTCGGGAACCTCGTCAACCAACCAAGCCCAGATTGCCGCGAGCATATGGTTCTTGCGACAGCGCGGACAAAAGACCGCCGTCTTCGTTCTCGAGAGCCGTTTGTAGTTGGATCGGTCTACTTCAACGCCGGTTGAAACTTCGTGCCCAGTGGTCGGGCACACGAAGACCAACGTCCCCATGTGGTGGCCTCCTCCTGAACTTGGTCACGCCGCTACATCACGCTCAGGTAGGCACCTAGCAGAGGCCCATGACGACATGAAATCAAGATACTAGACGTGCGGTGCAACAGGTTCATCTTGCAGTGCCGAAAAGGGCGCGCCGACGAAAGTCCCGGTGTCCGCTTGCGACAGCTACCCTGTCAGAACCTCACCCGGAAGCGGACATCTCGCGCAACGCCGATCCGGCGACTTTGATGTTGCACGGCCTGGCCCGCTATTGCGCGAGGTCGACCGAGTCCTCGTTCAGGATGTAGGTCAGGTGGCAGGTCGCGCTCGCCGGCTTGTCGCAAACCGGTCCAGCCGTGACCACGGCCAGCAAATGCTGGCCATGGCGCGTTGAGAATTTGTAGCTCTTCACCGCCTCGTCGAAAGCGAGGTTCCAGGCCGCAGATCCATTCCACAGATAGATCTGCAACACGCAGCCTTGGTCATCGCACATCTGATTGATGCCACCCTGGCAGCTCAGCTTGGAATAGTCGGCGAGCCAGTCCTCGCCGCCGTCGCCGTTCACGTCCTTGGTGCTGAGCACGGCGTCGGCATTGGGCTTGCCGTCCAAATCCTTGCACGACTGCACCGCTTCGGCGACCTCGGCCTCGACATTGTCGGGCGCTTCGGCGGCATAGGCCGCGGCCAAGCCGCTGCCCAAGAGGAGCGCCGCAAGCACCTTGAGGGTGGCAGATGTCGCAATGCGCTTGGGCAAGGGATGACTCGGGCTCGCTTCGCGCGCTCACGCTATCCCCAAGGCGATGCCCCTGCAAAGAGGCTCATCGCCGCGTCGCATGAGACCTCGAGCCGCGCTCAGTTGGCGGCGGTGCTATTGGATTTGGGCTTGGCTCTGAGGCGGATCGCGGTCCGCTTGCGCGTCGACTTGGCCCGGCCTGGGCCGCAAACGGCGTCGCGCAGATGCGTCGGCCCGTCGCTCAATGAGGCCTGCATGGCGAGGCCGTCGATGGTGGTGCCGAACACCGACTTCCAGAAATAGCGCTTGAAGCCGTTCTCCAAGAGATTGGCGGCGCGGTCGGTGCGCGTGGCAACCGAGGGCTCGCCGAGCACGACGGCGACGAGGCGGCGGCCGTCGCGGGTGGCGGAGGCCACAATGTTGAAGCCAGAATCGCAGATGAAGCCGGTCTTCATGCCGTCAGCGCCCTGGAACGAGACCAGCAACCGGTTGTGGGTGCGAATCAGCTTCTTGCCGACCTGAATGCTCGATAGGGCGAAGATGTCGGCGTATTCGGGGAACTCGACGATGATGGCGCGGGTGAGCTTGGCAAGATCGCGCGCCGTGGTGACCTGACCTTCCTGCGGGAGGCCGTTCACGTTTTCATAGTGGGTGCGGGTCATGCCGAGTTTCTGCGCGGCTTCATTCATGCGCGCAACGAACGCATCTGTGTTGCCGGCAACGGCTTCGGCAAGCATGACCGCGACGTCGTTGGCAGATTGGACGATGAGTACTCTTAGCCCGGTATCGACGGTGATCTGTCCGCCTACGGGGAGCCAAAGCTTGCTCGGCGCCTGGGCTTGGGCCTTCTGCGAGCAGGTGATCATAGTGTCAGGCTTGACTTCCCCCGCCTTCAGCGCCTGGAAGGTGACATAGGCGGTCATCAGCTTGGTCAGCGATGCCGGGAACCACTGTGAGTCGGGGTCTTCTGAATAGAACACCGTGCCGTTGATCGGCTCGAACACGAGAGCGGGCCCCGCGGTGGCGACCGATGGAGCGATGAGCAACGCCCCAACGAGTAAGCCAAGGCCGGCACGTCTCAGCATCAATATTTCCCCTCCGCTGTCCGCCGCACCCAAAAGGCGCTCGCCAATATCGCTAGCAGCCCCTCGCCTGAAGCCGGGCCCCCGGCTTGGCGTGCCCCGCGTCCCATTCGGGCCAGCGGCCCTATAGTCAACGGAAATTCGACTGTTCCGTGACGCAGCCGGGAGAGTAACGTCACGATCTCAATTCGCAACTGCGAAATTGCGGGTTTTCAGAGTCCAATCGCGAGAGACAGGGCCCTTGCCGCGCGCTAAGCAACGGGTGCACCTCTTTTGGGCAGCAAACGAGGCCGCCAAGCCCATGGATGCTGAGACAAGACGCCGCCAGCTTGCCGCCGCGATCGCCAGAGTCGCCGGCGGCGATCGCGCTGCGCTGCGCCTCGTTTATTCAGAGACCTCGGCGAAGCTTTTCGGCGTCTGTCTCCGTATCTTGGGTGACAGAAGCGAGGCTGAGGACGTGCTCCAGGACGTTTATCTCACGGTGTGGCGGAAGGCGGCGAGCTTCGATGAGGCGGTCGCAAGCCCGATCACGTGGCTCGTGGCCATTGCGCGAAACCGCTCCATCGACCGGCTGCGCTCCAGCGCCGGGTCTCGGGCGCACGCCCCGCTCGATGCTGCGGCCGAGGTTGCCGATGAGGGTTTGAGCGCGCTCGATCGGCTCGAAATCGGCGAGGATCAGGCGAGGCTCAAGGACTGCTTGCAGGAGCTCGAGGAGCGCCAGTCGGCGGCGATCCGCTCGGCGTTCCTGGACGGGTTCACCTATGAAGCGCTTGCGATGAGAAACCGCGTGCCGCTCGGCACCATGAAGAGCTGGATCAGGCGCGGGCTGTTGAAACTCAGAGCGTGTCTTGAACGATGAGCGATGAAGACACCATAGGCGCCGGCGACCGCCAGGATCTGACCGCCGCGGAATACGTGCTCGGCGTGCTCGGAGCCGAGGAGCGCCGCAGAGCCGAATTTCGCATCGCGAGCGAGCCGCGCTTTGCCGCAGAGGTCGCCTACTGGGAGGCGCGCCTTGGGCCGCTAGCGGGAGCGGTGCCCGCTGTCGCCCCGCCGGCCACGGTCTGGGACGGCATCGAGGCGCGGCTGTCGGCTTCCCTGAGAGCGCCTGCCGAGCGTGGCGGCATTTGGCAGAGCCTCGCCTTCTGGCGCACCTTCGCCATCGCGTCGACTGCGCTTGCCGCCGCGAGCATGGCCGGGCTCGTCTATCTCGCGCAGGTTCCGTCGCTTGGACCGCCGCTGCTCGCGCAGCTCAACGCCGAGAGCGGCCAGGCAAGCTTCGTTGCCGCGGTCAACAAGGAAGGCGATACCCTCACCATCGTCCCGGCCGCGCTTCTTACCGGCGATCAGCAGAAGGCCTTCGAATTGTGGCTGATCCCGCCAGGCGACAAGCCGCACTCGCTTGGCCTCATCGATCCTAAGAAGCCTGTTCGCATCACCGTGCCAGAGAGTCTGCTGCCGCAGGTCAATCGCGATGCGGTGCTCGCGGTTTCGCTCGAGCCGCCAGGCGGCTCGCCGACCGGTCAGCCGACCGGCCCGGTGATCGCCAACGGCAAGCTCGCAAGCTTGTAGACCTCGCCATGATTCGTCATGCCCGGACTTGATCCGGGCATCCATAGCTCAGCCGAAATGGAATGGATTGCGGGGTCAAGCCCGGCAATGACGACCTCCTGGGTTCGATCACATCCTCATCACAAAAAGTTCAGCACCGTCTCGGCATCTGCGCAAAGCCAGCCTCCGTAGCTCCCGGCGTCACCCCGATTTCGGGGCCCCCAAATCCAGCTACAGGAGAACTACGATGAAACTCTCGACCTTTGCCTTGTCTGCCGTTGCCGCCGCCGCTCTTGCGGTCTCGGCCATTGCGCTTCCCACCGTCGCCAAGGAAATGACTGTGGAAGTCGGCGGCGCCCCGATGTATCCCTCCAAGAACATCATCCAGAACGCGGTCAATTCCAAAGACCACACCACGCTCGTCGCGGCGGTGAAGGCTGCCGGCCTTGTCGACACGCTGTCAGGCCCAGGCCCGTTCACCGTGTTCGCGCCGACCAACGACGCGTTCGCCAAGCTGCCGGCCGGCACGGTCGACACGCTGCTCAAGCCCGAGAACAAGGACGCTCTCGTCGGCGTGCTCACCTACCACGTGGTGCCCGGCCGCTATACCGCCAAGGACATCATGAGCATGATCAAGAAGGACGGCGGCAAGACCACGCTCAAGACCGTCGAAGGCGAGGACCTCACCTTCGAAGCCAAGGACGGCGCTCTGTGGGTGTGGGATTCGAAGGGCGACGCCGCCAAGATCACCATCAAGAACGTGATGCAGTCGAACGGCGTCATCCATGTGATCGACACCGTGCTGATGCATGGCTGATCGCCTTCGCGGATTTGTTCAGCGTAACCCGCGAAGCTTTCGCCGGAGCCCGCCGTGGTCCCCCCGCGGCGGGCTTCTTGTTGTCTTCGCGTCCAGCCCGTCTGGCTAGTCGGCCCCGG
>DASUZQ010000109.1:0-3432 GCA_036376815.1 Methyloceanibacter sp.
GCCATCTCAAGGTGAGCAATGTGGAGCGGATGCGCATGCAGGAGCGCGTGCTGACGCTGAAGACCCAGCTCATCGATGCCGGCCTGCCGGTGATGGACAATCCGAGCCACATCGTTCCGGTGATGGTCGGCGATCCGGTGCACTGCAAGGCTGTGACCGACACGCTGCTCGACCACTACGGAATCTACGTGCAGCCGATCAACTACCCGACGGTGCCGCGCGGCACCGAGCGCATGCGGCTCACGCCCTCGCCGGTGCACACCGACGAGCAGATGGCGGCACTGATCGCAGCTCTGCAGGAGCTGTGGGCGCGCTGCCCGGTGGCCAACGGCCAATATGTGAGGCTCGCCGCGGAGTAGCCGCGTTCGCGGATTAGCCTGTTCTCCGATCGGAATGAGCGCTTCTCCCCTTGCGCACGCTGCTCGCTATCGCCGTGCTCCTATGCTCGGCCGGCTCTTGCGCTGCCGGGCAGGGGCCGCAGCCGCCTTGCGCGGGTGTTGAGCCGGTTCCGGCCTACGCGGCGCCTGGGGCTCCACCCAACAGCCATGTGTGGACGAGCGCTGAGCTCGGCAGCTCCCCACCGCTGGCCTGCACCGGCTTCGCCGCAAAGGGCGACGGCGTCCTGGTCGCCGTTGCCGGCAGCTTTCCGTTCGCGGGAAGCGCCGATGACCTGCTTGCGCGCTTCGGCGCTATTTCGTCGCTCAAGGGCCTGAAATACTGGTCGGTGACTGAAGGCGGCTGGCGAACGCTGATCACCAAGGCGACCGCGCTCGAAGGCACCAACGTCGACCGCCCGCGCTCCGACTTCACCCTCGCCGAGATGCGAAGCGGCGCCGACCTCTATTTCGCGCAAGCCGAGAACCGTGCCGGCGGCAATGTCGTCTACCGCATGCGCGTGCGGGATATCGGACCAGATCGCTTCGTGGTCGGGATCGAGAATGTGAGCCCGGTCACCCGCTATCTCGTCACGCTGTTCAATCCCGGCGATCTCGCTTCCGTGCACTTTCTCGAGCGCAGAGGCCCCGGGGTTTGGGGCTATTATGGCCTGGCCTGGGCCGGCGACGGCCTCGTCTCGCGGCTCGCGGTGCCGGAGGCCTCCTATGTCAATCGCGCTTTGGCCCTCTACCGGCATTTCCTCGGCGAAGGTCGCCCCTAGAAGAACACCACGAGCCGGACCATCCCGCTGCGGAGCGGCGACCGTTTGGCATGCGGCCGGATCACGCCCAGCCGAGCTTGAGATCGAAGCCAGACGCCTCGATCGATTTCAGAACGAAGTCGTCCTCGAGCCCAGGCCCGCGTCCGATGACCGCTATGTTGAGGCGCCTCGGGCCTCCATCAATGAAGAAGGCGGGCACGTCGAAGAAGTGCCGCTCTGTGGCGGAGCCGGGCTTGTTCCTGAGATATCCGAGAAAGAAGAAATCAAGCGTTACGACATGGGCCTGCCACTCGGCCAGGGTCTCGATCGCCGAGGTATAGATGACAAGCTGGTTCCGCTTGCTGGGATTCAACATGCGCAGAGGCAAGGCAACGCTCAAGCCAACATAGGTTGTGTTGGCGAAATCGCCATCGTTGACGTCTGCATTGTCCCCCAAGTGCAAATTGAGCAGTGACATGGTTCGCCTCCGGCAGGGTGCGTCTTACAGGGTTTACCTCGGCGTTAGCGAAAATGTATAGCGAGCCAGACCGTCGGCGGCTCTGCCCTTGTCCAGGTCACGCGATGCCGGCAATGAGCTGGGAGCAGGATCCAATCGCCTTCGCTAAGCTCGCGATCTTCACGCTCACCCTCGATGCGCAAGCGCGCCGAACCTTGGACCACGAGCACCCATTCATCGGTGTCCTGATCGTACCATTGGCCTTCAGGCGTCGCCTGACCGGTCGAGACGATCCGCTCGATGCGGAGCCCTGAGCGCTCGACAAGCAGGTCGACGACCTCATCAGGCAGGGGCCGGGCCGGCAGGCCGCTTCGAAGATTGCCGGTCTTGATCATGGCCAAAGCCTAGCACAGGCCCCGCCGGGGCTTGCTGCCAACGCCGATATGCCGGAAAAGCAGGTCATGCCAGGAGACCCCCTCACCCGCGACCGGCCGATCGTCAAAGGCCGCACGGCGCTTCTCATCGTCGACGTGCAGAACGGCACCTTCGGTCCGGCGCAAGCGAAGTCCAAGCCCGAGTTCCACGCGCTCGCGTCGACGCGCGTGATCCCCAACATAAGGCGTTTGCTGGAGGCGTTCCGGCGCGCGCGCCTCGAAGTGATCTACACCGTGATCGAGAATTTGACCCAAGACGGGCGCGACCGCAGCCTCGACTACAAGCTTTCGGGCTTCAACATCGCGAAGGGCTCATGGGAGGCGCGTGTGGTCGAGGACATCGCGCCGCGAGAAGATGAGATCGTGCTGCCCAAGACCTCCTCCTCCCCGTTCAACTCCACCAACCTCGATTATCTCCTGCGCAATATCGGCATCGAGGATGTGTTCGTCGCCGGTTTCTTGACCGACCAATGCATCGACCATGTGGTCAAGGACGGCGCCGACCGCGGCTACTACATGACTTGCGTGCACGACGCTTGCGCTGCTCAAACGGAGGCCCGGCACCAGGCGGCGCTCGACTGCTTCAAGGGCTATTGCCGCATGCTCATCACCGATGAGGTGTTGCGGCTAACGCGCGACGCTCAATAAACCTCGGCGTAACGGGCGCAGAGGTCGGACGGATCGAGCGCAGCGACATGGGCAAGCTCAGAGCGCTTGTGGCGAAGATAGGCTTCGAGGAAAGTCGGGCCGAACCATTCCTTGATGGCGGCGCTCTTCTCCATGCCGTCGAGCGCTTGCCCGAGCGATCGCGGCAAAGGCGGGGCCTCGCCATCATATTTCGGCAGAGCGAGCTTGCGCGCGATGCCGTCGGCCCCGGCAAAGATCATCGCGCCAAGTGCCATATAGGGGCTCGCCGAGCCGTCGCTGACGCGAAACTCGAGGTTGAAGGCCCTGGCGATCTTCTTTGGCGTCGGAGCGGTGAACACCGGACAGACGCGGAGTGCGGCGCCACGATCCTGCTTGACGATGTCGATCACGGTCGGCGCCCAGCGGTTCGGCGTGAGCCGCAAATAGGACACCGGCGATGGCGCGGTGATGGCGGTAATCGCCGGCAAATGGTGCAGCACCCCGGCGCAGAACTGCGCTGCAGGCTCGCTCAGCTCAAGCGGTCCGTCTGGATCGTAGGTGACGGGCGCGCCCAAGGCATCATGCAGGCTGAAATGGATATGCACGCCGCTGCCGGTGCCGTCGGCCACGGGCATGGGCGAGAAGCTGACGCGGTGGCCGAGACGAAGGGCTGTGGCGCGCGCGAGCTCGCACGCGATCACCGCCTGGTCGGCGGCCTTCAGCGCAGGCTGCGGAGCGATGGTCAGCTCGTATTGGCGCGGGCCATATTCGGGCAGGAA
>DASUZQ010000110.1:0-2640 GCA_036376815.1 Methyloceanibacter sp.
GGATCGCGGATCGCGGCTTTGAGCAATCCCTTGGCGTCGGCGGCGGTATAGGGCGCGATCACTTTAAGACCAGGCACGGAGGCATACCACGCCGAGAAGTCCTGGCTGTGCTGGGCAGCGACGCGGGCGGCGGCGCCATTCGGCCCGCGAAACACGATGGGGCAGTGCATCTGCCCGCCGGACATGTACAGCGTCTTTGCGGCGGAGTTGACGATGTGATCGATGGCCTGCAGCGCGAAGTTCCAGGTCATGAACTCGACGATGGGCTTGAGGCCGGCAAAGGCGGCGCCGACGCCGGTTCCGGCAAACGCATATTCGGTGATGGGCGTGTCGACCACACGCCGCTCGCCGAACTCATCGAGCAGGCCCTGGGTCACCTTGTAGGCGCCCTGATATTGGCCGACCTCCTCGCCCATGATGAACACGCGGTCGTCGGCACGCATCTCCTCAGCCATGGCGTCGCGCAGTGCCTCGCGCACGGTCATGGTGACCATCTCGGTGCCGGGCGGAACCTCGGGCTCGGCTTCGGCGCGCGGCTCGGCCGGTGCCACCTGAGGTCCCGCGGGCGCTTCCTCGACCTCCGGCGGCGCTTCGCCGAGATCGGCGTCCTCCACGGCGCCCTTCTGCTGCGGCACCGACCTGATCGCTTCGGCGATCTTCGCCATTTGCGCCGCATCCCCGTCTCCGGGAGAGGGTTGGGGTGAGGGGGTTTCGGCTGCAACCGCGCTGATGTCCTCGCCGTCGGTCAGCAGAAGCGCGATCGGCTTGTTCACCGGCACGTGCTCGGTGCCTTCCGCCACCAAGATCTTGCCCACCCGGCCGTCATCGATGGCCTCGACCTCCACAGTCGCCTTGTCGGTCTCGATCTCGGCGATCACGTCGCCGGTGCGGACCTCGTCGCCTTCGCGCACGTGCCATTTGGCGAGCGTGCCCTCCTCCATGGTGGGCGAAAGCGCCGGCATCAGAATTTCGGTGGGCATGGTCGGCCGGTCTCAGTCTTGGGGTAGCGCCACGACGTCGGTATAAAGCTCGCTCGCCTCTGGCTCGGGATCGCTGGTGGCGAAGTCCGCAGCTTCAACGACGACGGCGCGTATGTCCTTGTCGATCTGCTTCAATCGATCTTCGTCGGCAATGCCGGTCTCGTTCAACCGCTTGCCGACAAGCTCGATGGGATCGCGCTGGGTGCGCACCTCCTGCACCTCTTCCCTCGTGCGGTATTTCGCCGGGTCCGACATGGAATGGCCGCGATAGCGGTAGGTGCGCATCTCGAGGATCATCGGGCCTGCGCCGCTTCGCACCCTAGCGATCGCCGCTTGGCCTGCAGCCTTCACCGCGCGGACATCCATGCCGTCGACCTTCATACCCGGGATGCCGAACACCGAGCCGCGATGATACAGCTCCTCGGCGAGCGCGCTTCCCCGCCCCACATGCGTGCCCATGGCGTAGTGGTTGTTCTCGATCACATAGATGACCGGGAGCTTCCACAAGGAGGCCATGTTGAAGCTCTCATAGACCTGGCCCTGGTTGGCGGCGCCCTCGCCGAAATAGGTGAGCGAGACGCGGTCGTTGCCGCGATATTTGTTGGCAAGCGCAAGACCGGTGCCGAGCGGTGCCGGTGCGCCGACGATGCCATGGCCGCCGTAGAAGTTCTTCGCCACGGAGAACATGTGCATGGAGCCGCCCTTGCCCTTGGAATAGCCGTGGCGGCGTCCGGTGAGCTCGGCCATGACGCCCTTCGGGTCCATGCCTGAGGCGAGCATATGGCCATGGTCGCGATAGGCGGTGATGACCTGATCCCCCTCCTCACGCGCCATCTGCATGCCGGTGACCACAGCTTCCTGGCCGATATAGAGATGGCAGAAGCCGCCGATCAGGCCCATGCCGTAGAGCTGGCCGGCCTTCTCCTCGAAGCGGCGGATCAGCAGCATCTGGCGATAGGCCTCAAGTTCCTGCTCAGGCGTCAGGCTCGGCGCGCTGCCGTGCTCCAACACCGTCGCTGAGGTCAGGGCGTCGGGCGGAGTGATGGACGGTGCAGGCGGTGGGCCTTGAGTATCATCGGCCCCATCGGAAGAAGTGTTCAAACCTAAGTCCTCGCATGCCCCGCCGCGACTGGAAGCTAACACGAGTAAGGAAAACACCGAAAGGCGGGGTCTATTCATCAATTAGGCCAAAGGGATCGGCCAGGATCCTGGCGGCGGAGAGCCTCTCAGCGCTTGGGCGAAGCCCCAGGCGTCTCGGCCGGCGCGCGGCGCTTCAGCATGACGAGATCGTCGGGATGGGCAAGGTTCAAAATGGCGCGGGCGCGCTCGTCAAGCATGTCTGGGTCGAGGCTCTCGGGCCGGAGCAGGGCAACGTCGCGCTCGAGCCGCTTCCTCACCTCTTTCAGCCCGGCAAGCTCGCCGGCAAGCACGGCTTTCCGCATCTCGAGGTGGGCGCGCGCCCGCAAACCATGGTCTCCGGTCTGGAGATGGTAGGCGAAATAGCCGCCGACGCCGCAGGCAAGCAGCGGAAAGAGGAGTGATCGGAACCGCATGTCCTTCGGAACCCAACCCGTCATGGCCGGGCTTGACCCGGCTATCCACGTTTAGCGAAGCAGGCTTGGGAGAATCGCGCCGGGAAGGTTAATCGCCGGTTAGCGGT
>DASUZQ010000111.1:0-5193 GCA_036376815.1 Methyloceanibacter sp.
TCCTGGCTGCCTCCGTGCGTGCCGCTTCAGCGAGCGCGCCGCTGATGCGGTGCGGATGGGTAAACACCTCGAACCCGTCCTTTGCGAGCGACGGCCACCAGCGTCATGCCGCAAGCCTCGGCCATGCGAAGCGCAAGCGCGGTCGGCGCCGATACCGCGACGATGATGGGGGCGCCGATAACGGCAGATTTCTGCACCATCTCGACCGAGACGCGGCTGGTCAGCATCACGATGCCTTTGGCAGCATTGGCGCCTTCGCGGGCGAGCGCACCGGCGAAATTGTCCAGCGCATTGTGCCGGCCAACGTCCTCGCGCACGGCAACGAGGCCGCGGACATCGAAGAAGCCGGCGCCATGCACGGCGCGGGTCTCGCGGTTCAGCGCCTGCAACGGGAAGAGAGACTCGATCGCCGTCATGATTTCAGCGGGCGTGACGAGAAGTTCTTCGCGCACCTGAGGCGGCGGGCGCATGGCCTCGGTCAGGCTCTCGATGCCGCACAGCCCGCACCCCGTGGGACCCGCCATCTTGCGGCGGCGTGTCAGGAACTCGGCGGCGTCCGGCGTCTTCAGCCAGATGCGCAGCTCCTGCCGATCTCCTCCTCGACAACCTCCACGCTCTCGATGGCGTCGACGGAGGAGATCACCCCTTCGGTCAGGCTGAAGCCGACGGCGAAGTCCTCGAGATCCTGCGGGGTCGCCATCATCACCGCATAGGAGGCGGTGTTGTAGGTGAAGGCGACCGCGGTCTCCTCGGGGATGGCGCGTTCGCCTGTCGCATAGCCGCTCGCGCGCCAGACAGAGCAGGGGACGCGGACCACGGGCTCGGCCAAATGCTTACTCCGCTTGGATTTATTGCCGTGGAAACTAGTCGCTCGCGTGCCTGCTTACAAGAAGTGCGCCCCCGCTTCACGTGCCTGCGACGTTCGAATAAGCGCCAGACGGCTGCGGACAGGCTAAGATGATGGCGCGTACAGTTAAGGGAGGCCCCCATGGCGAACAAAGCAAGCTTCACGCCGGACGAGTGGACCAAGGTGATGGAAAGCGTGGCGGTGACCGGCATGGCGGTGACCGCGGCGGATCCGAGCGGGCTTTGGGGCATGTTGAAGGAGGCGCTGGCCGGCGGCGCGGCCTTGGCGCAAGCAAAGGCCGATCCACATGCCAACGAGCTGGTGAAAGCCGTGATCGCCGATTTCGAGAGCGCGGACAGCCGGACTGCGGTGCAGGAGGCGCTGAAGCAGCGCTTCGCCGACGCAAAGCCCGGCGACGTCGTCCCCAGGGCTCTGGAGATCTTGCGCCAAGCCTCTGCCGTCCTCGACTCAAAGGCACCGGCCGATGCTCCGGCCTTCAAGGCATGGCTGAATTCTGTTGCTGCCAAAGTGGCGGAGGCCTCAACGGAAGGAGGCTTCCTCGGCTTCGGCGGCGTGAAGGTGAGCGACGCCGAGAAGGCCACCCTTGCCGACATCGCCAAAGCCTTGGGCACGACGGCAAGCGCTTGACGGCGGGGATGAGAACTCACGTGAGGTCAAGATCGTGGTGTCGTTGACCTCGCTCCTTAGGCTCGCAGCTGTCGCCTTGGCGATCGGAAATGCCGGCGACTTCGCCGTGGCAATCGCGGCGGAGCCGAAGGAGTCTCCCTGCAACGACGACGCCATGATCGTGTTCGATGCGTCAGGCTCAATGGCCGGGAACGTCGGACAAGGTATCGCGACTACTATCCCACGGATTGACGAAGCGCGGCACGCGCTGGCTGAGGTTTTGCCGAGCGCCACGAAATTTCGCCGCGTCGGCCTAATCACATACGGTCCGGGGCCTTACCAACAGTGCAACGTCCACCTCGATCTCAAGCCTACCGCCAACGCCGGGGCCTTCATCATGCGCACGGTGAACGCTCTCACGCCAGCCGGCCGCACGCCCTTGGCCTCGGCGGTGGAGCAGGCGGCCGAGGTGCTCGACTACCGGAATAAGCCGGGCGTCATTGTCGTGGTCACCGACGGTGAAGAGACTTGCGGGGGCGCGCCTTGCGACCTTGGCAAAAAACTCCATGCCGCGGCCAAGCAGTTGACCATCCACGTCATCGGCTATCACGTTAAGGATTTCTTTTGGACGGGCGAGCAGAGCATTCTCGACGTCCGCTGTTTGGCCGAGCAAAATGGCGGGCTGTACATCGGCGCAGAGACGAAGGAAGACCTGGTCGAGGCGCTCAGGAAAACCCTCGACTGCCCGATGATGACGCAACGCGATTCGCCGCCACCAGCGCACTCCTATCTTGAGATCGTTCGGCTCGCCTCACAGGGGGCGTTGCGCCGTCCAAATCATTGAGCGTTGTCCGGCTTTGCCTTCGGCGGGGTCGCCAGCACCTTGTCGATGCGGCGTCCGTCCAGATCGACGACCTCAAACCGCCAGCCTTCATACTCGAACAGCTCGCCAACCTCCGGCAAGTGCCCAAGCTGGCCGAGCACGAAGCCGGCAACAGTATGGAAGTCGCCCTCCTCGGGCCGCGTGCGCAGACCGAACCGGTTGAAGGCGTCCTCGGCCGGCATCATGCCGTTGATGAGAAGCGAGCCGTCGGCGCGTTCGACCACGTCAGGCTCTTCGCCCACGCTCGGCAGATCGCCGGCGATGGCCTCCAGTAGATCGGTCTGGGTGACGATGCCTTCGAGCGCGCCATATTCGTCGAAGATCATGGCAAGTCGCACCGGCGCCTTCTTGAACTGCTCAAGCACCCTGAAGATCGGCGTCGCGTCATGCACCACGAGAGGCTCGCGGAGCGTAGCCATGGGGTCGATAGCCTTGCCGTCAAGGGCCTGGTCGAGCAGGTCCTTCTTCAAGATCATGCCGAGCGGCGCGTCGATGCCGCCTTTGCCCACGAGCAGCTGCTCGTGGCGGCAGGCGCGGATGTCTTTCAGCATCTCGTCCCGGTCGTCCTCGACGTCGATCCAGTCGACGTCGACGCGCGGCGTCATGATGTCGCCGATGGGCCGGTCGCCGATGCTGAGCACGCGGGTGACCAACTCAAGCTGCTCTTGGCGCAGAAGTCCCGCTTGCTCGCTGGCGGCAATCAAAAGCTTCAGCTCTTCCGGCGAATGCAGAGATTCCTCCGCCGCGGCGGGCTTAAGGCCGATGAGCCGCAGCACCAGATTGCCGAGGCCGTTGAGGGTGACGATCGCCGGCCTGAACAGAAACGAAAACAGGCGCAGCGGCATGACCACGCGGAGCGCGGTGGCTTCGCTCCGCTGCAGTGCCAGACTTTTCGGGGCGAGCTCGCCGAGCACGATATGCAGCGCCGTGATGATGACGAAGGCGATCGCCACCGCGATGGCGTGAGAACCGGCGACCGCGAACGAGCCGAGGCCTGCGAGCAGCGGCTCGATCAGGTGGGCCAGCGCCGGCTCGCCGATCCAGCCGAGCGCAAGCGACGAAATGGTGATGCCGAGCTGGGTTGCCGCAAGATAGGCGTCGAGATTGTCGGTGGCCCTTTTCAGCGCCCTTGCTCTCGCGCGTCCCTCCGCGACAAGTTGTGCCACGCGGCTCCGCCGTACCGCGACCAGGGCAAATTCGGCGGCGACGAAAAAGCCGTTGGCCGCCACCAGCACGAAAATCAACAGAATTCCGAGAATGTTGGCCAAACTGCCATCGCCCGTGGGCATGGTCTCCTCTCTAGGTTGTTCAAGTCTCTGCCGCAGCATAGACGGAGGCGCGGGCGATGTCGCGCCGGCCTTCCGCGCGAGCAACGCAGCTTGGAGTCTCGGCCAATTTGCGCTACTGGCAGTGGCGACAGGTTTCGTCCCTGGAGTTGAGTTGCGGTCCCGCCCGTGCTTTCTTCTCGCGCTTTGTGATGGGGTTCTAACGGCATGCAGAATTCGAGCGCGCGCAAAGCCGCGGGCGAGCGCGAAATGCAAAAAGTATTCGAAAACGTCGCCTGCCCGTTTTGCGGCATGCTGTGCGACGATCTCGAGGTTGAGAACGACGACGGCACGCTGAAGGTCCTCAAGAACGGTTGCGGGCGGGCGATCGGCGGCTTCGAGCGCAAGCTGCCGCCGAGCAGCCCGCAGATCAGAGGCAAGGACGTCACCCTCCCTGATGCCGTCAAGGAAGCCGCGGCGCTCATCGGCAAGGCCGACAGTCCCCTGTTTGGCGGGCTTGCCACCGGCGTTGAGGGCATGCGCGCGGCGCTTGCGCTTGCCGAGCGCGCCGGCGGCGTGGTCGACCATGCCTTGAGCGAAGGGCAATATCGCAACGTCAGGGTGCTGCAGAGCGCGGGCTGGACGACATCCACCCTCACTGAAACGCGGAACCGCGCCGATCTCCTGATCATCGTCGGCAGCGACATCCGCAAGCTGCATCCGCGCTTCTTCGAGCGCATCGTCTCCCCGCCCGACTCGATGTTCGAGGTCACGTCCCCGAAGCGCACCGTCGTGTTCATCGGCGAGGTGCCGGAGCGCAAGGACACAGCCGGACCGCAGGTCGGCGAAGTGGTCACGCTCGCTTGCAAGGTCGAGCAAATCGGCGAAGTTCTCGGTGCGCTCCGCGCGCGCTTACGTGGCTTTCGCGTCAATGCCAAGACCGCCGGCGACATCGCGCTCGCCAAGATCGATGCGCTTGCCGAGCTTTGCCGGCAGGCGAAATACGGCGTCGTGGTGTGGGCACCGCCGACGCTCGACGTGCCACATGCCGAGCTTCTCGTCGAGCAGGCTACGGGGCTGGTCAAGGATCTCAATCCGACCCAGCGCTTTGCCGGGCTGTCGCTCGGCGGCAATGAAGGCGCGGTGACGGCCGCCGCCGTCTCGACCTGGCAGAGCGGGTTTCCGCTCCGCATTTCCTATGCGAGCGGCGCGCCGCAGTTCGATCCATACCGTAATTCGATCTTGCGCATGCTCACCGCAGGCGAGGGGGATCTGCTCGTGTGGATCGCCTCGATTTCCCCTGACCTTTCGCCACCGGACACCGACATCCCCACCATCGTGCTCGGCACCCCGGGGCTCAAGCTTCCGCAACAGCCCGCGGTGTTCATCCCCGTGGGCACGCCGGGGGTGGATCACGCCGGCCGGCTCGTCCGCTGCGACAGCGTCGTGTCGCTGCCCTTGAAGAACCTGCATCGAGCGGAGCTTCCGCGCGTCGCCGATGTGCTCGCATCGATCGAAGCGGCGCTGTAAAGCCCGGAGTCTGCCCGCAATGGTGATCAAGCTTTCCGGCG
>DASUZQ010000112.1:0-4213 GCA_036376815.1 Methyloceanibacter sp.
GGCATGGGGTCGAAGGTCCAGCCGATGGTTTCGCCATAGAACTTCTTGGCGCCTGACGGGTCGTGGGTGATGAGCTCGTTCCAGCAAAAGCTCCCGTGCGCGCCCTTCTCGTTCGTGCACTCGTCCTGCTCGGCCTTCTGCTTCTGTGCTGCTTGTGCCATGTCACTCTCCTTTTTTGGGGGTTACGCAAGATAGAGTTCGAGCTTGTCGAGGCAGCCGGTCCAGCCATGCTGGTGGCGGTCGCGCGCCGCTTCGTCGAAGAACTGCTCGTGGATCAGCGTGAGCAGCGAGCCGTCGCCGTCAGGCTTGATCAGAATGGTGACCAGCGACTCGCGCTCCGGCATGGTGCGCCACGACCAGGTGAAGTTGAGCCTCTCGTCCGGGATCACCTCGCGATAGACGCCGCTCACATGATGCTCCTCGCCGTTCTCAGTGAAGAAAACGATGGAGTAGCGGCCTCCGTTCCGTACATCGAGCACCGCGCTCTTCACCGCGCCCGCATCGGGCCCGAACCACTTCACGATTTTTTCGGGGTCGGTCCACGCCGCGTAGACTTTTTCCGGCGCCGCATTGAGACGACGTTTGAGGGTGAGGCTTGGCTTGACGGCGACTTTGGGTTGGGCGGACATGACTCTTTCTCCACGAAAGCTGCAAGACGTTCGAGTTGCTCGGACCAGAAGCGTAGATAACGATTGAGCCAATTCATGGCATTTTCCATCGGCTCCGGCGTCAGCTCGCAGGCGACAATGCGGCCGGTTTTGGTGCGCTTGATCAGGCCCGCGTCGGACAGCACATCGAGATGCTTCATGACCGCCGGCAGCGACATGGGAAGCGGGCGTGCGAGCTCGCTCACCGAGGCGCTCATCCCGCTGTTCAGACGCGCGAGCAATGCACGCCGCGTCGGGTCGGCAAGCGCGGCGAAGGTGCGATCGAGGGCGGTATCCTGAAACTTAACCATTAGGTTAAGTAATAGGTCAAGACGCGAGACGTGTCAAGCTAGAATCGAGACGCCTCAAGATTTCAGCATGCCGGCAATGAGCTTGACGGGTTTCGCGGCAGGCGCGATCTGCTCGAACGTGCATTGGCGCGGCGCTTTGTCGGGTCGGAAGCGAACGAGCTTGGTGCCGTGGCGGAAGCGATTGCCGGTCACCTGATCGTAGCTCACCTCGACCACAAGCTTCGGCTTCACCGGCTGCCATTTTTCGGAGCGTTCGGTGCTCCATCGGCTTGGTCCTCCCGGCGCGTTGCCGGTGAAGCCGGGCGGCGAGACGAGGGCCTCGAGCTTCGCCGTCAGTGCCGCGCGGTCCTTGTTGGCAATGGTCGCAGTGAAGCCGACATGGTCGAGGTGGCCGTCAGCGTCGTAGAGCCCGAGCAGGAGAGAGCCGACCTCTTTGCTGCCGGCGCGATAGCGGAAGCCGCCGACCACGCAGTCCGCGGTGCGGTGCTGCTTCACCTTCATCATCGCCCGCTCGCCGGGGAGGTAAGGCCCGCCGCGCTCTTTGGCCACCACGCCATCGAGCGCCGTGCCGCCTTGTTGCAGCCAGCGTCGCGCCTCAGCGAGGTTCAAGGTGTAAGGCGAGAGCTTCAGCGCATTCTCGCCCTTCACTGAAGCGAAGAACTCCTCGAGGGCCGCGCGCCGCTCGGTCAGCGCCGCCTCGATCAGGCTCTTGCCTGACGCATCGAGCAGCATGTCGAACAGGATGAAGATCGCCGGCGTCTCTGCCGCGAGGCGCTTGATGCGGCTCTCAGCCGGATGGATGCGCTGCAGCAGCGCATCGAAGGAGAGCTCTCCATCCCTGACAATTGCCAGCTCGCCGTCGAGCACGAACGCGCGCGCCTTCAGGCTCTTGAGCGTGGCGACCATCTCCGGAAAATAGCGTGCGAGCGGCTTGCCGGACTTTGCCTTGAGGTCGACCTCGCCGCCGGCCTTGAAGGCGAGGCAGCGGAAGCCGTCCCATTTCGGCTCGTACTGCCAATCGCCTTCAGGCAACTCCTCGACGAGCTTGGCCTCCATCGGCTCGATGTCGAGCGGCACGGCCAAGTCCGAGAGCGATGCGGGCGGCGCCATGGGCGGAAAGCGGCGCGGGCCCCGAAGGGGCTATTCGGTGCCGCGGCGGATCAAATATCCGACGAGCACGCCGACGCCGAGAGCCACGACCAAGGACGCCGCGAGATTGTCCTTCATCAGTTCCTCGGCCTCGTGCGCCGTGTCGAGGGCGCGACCCCGGGCGTGACCCACTCTGCGGTTCGCGATCTTGCTGAAGGATGTGGTGAGGTCGCTGAGATAATCCCGCACGGCGTCGAGCTGGTCGTAGACGTCCTGGGTGTCGAGCTCCTTCAGGAATCTGCTCGTCTTGGACTCGGCGGCTTTCCCCCAATTACTCCAACTCGTCATCGGCCTCTCCTTGCAACGCCAAAAGCTGCCCCGCCAAGACGAAGCATAGCAGAAACGATCTGCCTGGGCCTCCGTTCCCTAGGGACTTGCGTTAAGGCTAGAGCGTCGTGTTTCTGGCGCGGATGCCGCGCTCGATCGCCGCGGTCGTCATCTTGTCGAGTTCCAGCGTATCGCCGAGCATCTCCAGGAAGCGGATCTCCTCCGGCTTGATTTGGCGGTCGGCCGCGGCAACTTCGAGCGCCACGGCGTAGGCGGTTTCCCGCAGCTTCGCCGGCAGCGCGCCCCGCACGAGCCGCAGAACCTCCTGCAATCCACCGTTGGCGCTGAGGATCTCGCCACAGTTCTCGGCGGTCTTGACCAGCGTGTTCTCGTCGTAATCGGCAAAGACCGGCAAATTTGAGACGATCTCGCCGATGCGGGCGAGCTCGTCGTCGGTCATGGTGCGGTCGACGGCCGAAATCGTGACCATCACATAGACAAGCGCCGCGTGATGGTTCAACGGCTCGATCATGGTTCTGGCTCCCGTTACTCGGCTTCGCCGACAGCGCACTTGGCCCAAGCCCGCGCGGGACCGTAGAGAATTGCGTTTTTTCCGGCAAGCGCCGAAGTGACAAACTGATGACTCTCTGCCCCGAAAGCGCCGGAAAGGCTGGCGTCGTTTAGAAATCTGTGAAATTTGTCGGGACATAGTTCGTCATGAGTACCGAGCGCCCGCCTGCCATGCCAACCCCCAAGAACAAGACGCCTCGTCCGAAGACGCCGCGTACCAAGCCATCCAGGTCCAAGCCCCGCACGTCGGAGCCACAGGCGGAGGCCAGCATCCCGCTCGCCGACTTGAGCGCGCGCAAAAAGGCGCGGACGCCGAAGATCGAAATCAATTCGGAGCTGTTGGCCCATGCCCATGTGAGCAAGGCCTGGCCCTTCGAGGAGGCGCGCAAGGTGCTGAGCCGACTCAAGCGCATCCCGAAGCCGACCGGCGCCATCATTTTCGAGACGGGTTATGGGCCCTCGGGCCTGCCCCATATCGGCACGTTCGGCGAGGTCGCCCGCACCACCATGGTGCGCCACGCCTTCCGCGTGCTCACCGAGGACAAGATCCCGACGCGGCTGATCTGCTTCTCGGACGACATGGACGGCTTGCGCAAGGTGCCTCACAACATCCCCAACAAGGAGATGGTGGCCGAGCATCTCGGCAAGCCGCTCACCCAGATCCCCGATCCGTTCGGCGATCATGCGAGCTTCGGGCACCACAACAATGCGCGCCTCAGAGCCTTCCTCGACGCCTTCAACTTCGACTACGAGTTCCTGTCCGCCACCGAGTGCTACACCACCGGGCGCTTCGACAAGACCCTGCTTAGGGTGCTCCAGCATTACGACGCGGTCCGCGACGTGATCCTGCCGACGCTCGGGCCCGAGCGCCGCGCCACCTACAGTCCCTTCCTGCCGATCTCTCCCGTTACCGGCCAGGTGCTGCAGGTGCCGATCATCGATCGCGACACGGCCTCAGGCACCGTCTTCTACAAGGAGCCGGCGACCGGAAGGCTCACGCAGGTTCCGGTGACGAGCGGACATTGCAAGCTGCAATGGAAGGCCGACTGGGCCATGCGCTGGGCGGCGCTCGGCGTCGACTACGAGATGGCGGGAAAGGACCTGATCGACTCGGTCCGCCTTGCCGCCCACATCTGCCGCATCCTCGGGGCGCAGCAGCCTGAAGGTTTCAACTATGAGCTCTTTCTCGACGAGAAGGGCGAGAAGATCTCCAAGTCGCGCGGCAACGGCCTCACCATCGATGAGTGGCTTGCCTATGCGAGCCCCGAG
>DASUZQ010000113.1:0-4198 GCA_036376815.1 Methyloceanibacter sp.
ATGAACGCCGATGCCGAACTCGATGGCGCGGGCCTTGCCGCTTCCCTCGCGCTTCAGCGCGGCAAGCCGGTCGCGTGCGGCGGACGCGGCTTGAAGCGCCTGCGCACAGGCCTCTGTCCCGCCGTTGTCGCCGGCGGGAAAGAAGGCGAGGATCGCGTCGCCGATGATGTCGAGCACCTGGCCGCCTTGCGCCATTACCGCGCCCGCGGCGCAATCGAAATAGGCGTTGAGCAGGTCGAGAAAGGCATCGACCGGGAGCTGATCGGCAAGGCCCGTCGAGTTGCGCAAATCGCTGTACCACAGCGCCGCGGCGAGCCGCTCGCCGTCACCGCGCTTGATGGTGCCGGAGAGGATGCGGCCGCCGACCAGAGGCCCGTGAAAGGTGTTGAGCGCGGCCTTGGTGATCTGGTCCTTGATGGCGAGGCGGAACACGAGCGCGAGCGGGGTGAGCACGCTGCGCATGGCGGCGATGTCGGACCCGTTGAAGCCTTGCGGGCTCCGCGTCGACCACGAGGTGGCGAGCCCGTCGAGCGATTGCGGGTGGAGCTCGGCGCCGCCGAAGGCGACGATGAGCGCGAGATAATCGGTGAAGCCCTTCTCGCGCAGCTGCATGAGCAGCGGGAAGCGCTCGATGTCGTCGTGATCGAGGCGGAGGCGCCATTCGCGGCTGCCGTCGGAGAGCATGACGTAGAACGGGGAGAGGCGGAACTCCGAGCCTTCCTTGTCGACGAGCGCGGCGTAGAACACTTCGGCGCCGGTCTCGCGCGTCCAGGTGATGCTCATGCCGTCGAACAGAGGGTGCAGGATGCGGAAGCCGACATTCATGCGGTCGATGGGGACGCCGGCCGCGATCAGCCGCTGCATGGCGGCCTCGACCAGGGTGGTGAGCGGCTGATCGGCGATGCCGGACTCGATGATCGAGGCCGGGATGTCGGGGACGTCTGGAAGGCTGGTCGGGTCGTGGGTCGCCATAATGGCGCCCCTTATCGGGGCATTGCGTGGGGAGTTTGTGGCGGGATTTAAGGGGTATAGTCCGGCGCCGAGTCAGCTGGAGAGATGCCTATGAAGCGGGTTGCGATCGTGCTTGGCGCCGTGGTCGCGGTGCTGCTCGGAGCGTTTGCGCTCATCTGGTTCGTGCCCGCGGTGCAGGACCGCATCGTGCAGATCGCCATGACGCGGCAGATCGCCAAGGCCGCCCGCGCGCCCTACCTCAGCGACGACGCTCTGCACATTCTCCTCTGCGGCACCGGCTCGCCCATGCCCGACATGACGCGGGCCAATGCCTGCGCCGCGGTGATCGCCGGCGGCCGCGTGGTGGTGATCGATGCGGGGCCTGGCGCCTGGTCGCGGCTCGCCGCGGCCAACATCCCCGGCGCCAAGATCGACACCGTGCTACTCACGCATCTCCATTCCGACCATATCGGCGATCTCGGCGAGGTGGCGACGCAAAGCTGGCTCGGCGGGCGGAAAGTGCCGCTCGACGTGTATGGGCCGCCGGCGCCGGAACCCTCCGAGCGCACCACCGATGCCGAGGGCGAGACCTTCGGCGTGGCGGGCACCGAGGCGGTGGTGAAGGGCTTCGCCGAAGCCTACAACTCGGACGCAGAGTTCCGCATCGCCCAAGGCCACGAGCTCGTGCCGACCGAGGCCGCGCGCATGATCGGCCATGACGTGGCGCGGCCGGGGCCGGAGGAGGCAGTGACGGTCTACGATCGCGACGGGCTCAAGATCTCGGCCTTCCTCGTCAATCATGACCCGGTCGAGCCTGCTTACGGCTACCGCATCGAGTATGGCGGGCGGGCCGCGGTGGTGAGTGGCGACACGGCGCGGGTAGAGAACATGGTGCGCTTCTCGAAAGGCGCCGACGTGCTGGTGCACGAGGCGCTCAACCGCGACCTGGTCGAGATGCTGGCGAAAGCGCTCGACGCGTCCGGCAACAGCCGCGCCGGCAACATGGCACGGCAGGTCATCGCCTATCACACCTCTCCGGTCGAAGCCGCTGCGATCGCCAAGGAGGCGGGCGTGCCGCTTCTCGTCTTCACCCATGAGGTGCCGCCGCTCAGGAATGGGCTGATGCGGCGCATGTTCATGCGCGGGGTTTCCGACGCGCGTGGGCCGGGCAAGACCATCCTCGGCAAGGACGGGCTCTTGATCTCGCTGTCGAAGGGCACGAAGGACATCCAGACGAAGCAGCTGTTCTAGGCGCTCTCCTTTGAGGTCGTTCGTCATGCCCGGCCTTGTGCCGGGCATCCACGTCTTCGGAAAGATCGGCGCTCAAAACGTGGATGGCCGGGACAAGCCCGGCCATGACGAAGAGGTTCGTGGAGTTCTTGGCAGTGCGGCGGGGTGACGCTTGCGCAGATTGGCCGCGGGCGAAGAGCGGGCGCTAGAGCCTCCGGCTGACTACATCTCTTGCCCGGAAGGATGGCATCATCCTCGTGGGGAGGTGGCTTCAGAAGGAGGCACCTCTATGAAGAAATATCTGATCGCAAGCCTGATCCTCGTCGCGACGACTGTGCCGTCGCTCGCCGCCGCGCAGCATTACGTGGTCGAGGACACCGAAAAATATTGCAGCGTCATCGACGCGGCGCCGAGCAAGGACCTGAAGATCCTTGGGCAGAAGCAGGGCTACGGCTCTCGCGCCCAGGCGGAGACGGCCATGAAGGGCCTGAGCTGCAAGCAGCTGCCAGGCTAAGGAAAATAGCCCCGCTTCGAGCGAGGCGCGGCACTTCTTACGATTTCTTCCTTGGCCTGCGCTTCGGTGCAGCCGCCACGGTCTCGTCGTCGGCCATATTGAGCTGGTGCATCACCTTGTGGAGCACCGGCGACAGGATCAATCCGGTAACGCCGATGAGCAGCAGGCCGCACCAGATGGCGTAGACGCCCTCGAACACCTTGCTCCAGCTGCCGGCAGGCTCGTTATAAGGCCCCATGCCGCCAAGGATCATGGCGGCGTGTCCGAACGACTGAACCCAGCCGAGACCCTCGAGCAGGTGATAGCCGGTCATGCCCACCGCCAGCGAGCCGAGGATGAGAGCGGTCGCGAGCACGACATTGAAGGTGAGGTGCCGCACGAACCTTACGTGCGGCGGCAACGGCACTCCGTCGTCGTCCTTGAGCGACGGAAAGAACCACGACACACTCTCTTGCTTGGGCTTCTTGGCGGTCATGCCTCTCTTCTAGCGCGGAACATGACGTTTCGGCGACAGATTGGGGTTGCGTCCCTTTGACCGATTTCGCGATTCCGCCCGATGGACAGAGGCGATTTTCCTCAGGCAAGATCGCTGCAATCCCCCTCCCCCCTCACCGCTCAGGAGAAGCCCAATGCAAGACCGCCCCGCCAAGACCGCAGCCGCCCTCTTCACCTCGATCGAGGTCGGGCCGCTCAAGTGCCCCAACCGCATCGTCATGGCACCGTTGACGAGGAGCCGCGCGGGCGCAGGCAACGTGCCGAACGCGCTCAACGCGCTTTATTACGCGCAGCGCGCGAGCGCAGGCCTCATCATCTCCGAGGCAACGCAGGTTGTGCCTGAGGGCCAGGGCTATATCAGCACACCGGGCATCCACAGCGCCGAACAGATCAAAGGCTGGCAATGCGTGACCGGCGCGGTCCATGTCGCAGGCGGCCGCATTGTACTGCAGCTTTGGCATGTCGGGCGCATCTCGCATCAATCCTTCCAGCCTGGCGGCAAGCTGCCCGTGGCGCCCTCGGCCATCAGACCGAGTGTGCAGGCCTATACGGCGAACGGCTTCGAGCCCGTCCCCACGCCGCGTGCGCTCGAGACCGACGAGATCCCAGGCATCGTTCAGCAGTATGCGCAAGGGGCGCGGAACGCTCTTGCCGCAGGCTTCGACGGCGTCGAGGTGCATGGCGCGAACGGCTATCTGATCGATCAGTTCCTGCGCGACGGCACCAACAAGCGCACCGACCGATACGGCGGCGGAATCGAGAACCGCACCGGCTTCCTGCTCGAAGTGGTGGATGCGGTGACGGCAGCAGTCGGGCCTGAGCGCACGGGTTTGCGCATCTCGCCGCAAAACGGGCAGAACGACATTTCCGACAGCGACCCGCAGCGCCTGTTCAATCACGTGGCGAGCGCGCTTTCCGGCAAAGGCCTCGCTTTTCTACATGTGATCGAGGGAGACACCGGCGGCACGGCCGTCCCGCCCTTCGACTATAAAGAGATCAAGCGCCGCT
>DASUZQ010000114.1:0-3930 GCA_036376815.1 Methyloceanibacter sp.
CTCCCTTGGCCTCGAGCTTTTCCCGGAGCGTCTTGGCAAAGGCGAGCACGACCTCTTTTTCCGTGACGCCATCGGCGCTCGCCGTGCCGGGATCGATACCGCCATGCCCTGGGTCGAGGATGACCACGGGCTTGGCCGCGCCGGCTGGTTGCGCCTCCGGCTTAAGCTGAGTAATCGAGCCGACGATCGGCGAGCGCGCGGCGCGGAGCTTGGCGAGGAAGGTCATGCGGTCGGTGGCCACGAGATCGACGACCAGGCGCGCCGGCTGATCGGGCCGCGCGTCGAGCACGAAGGCCTTGTCGACGAGAAACGGGCCGCCCACGTCGATGACGATGCGCGATTTTCCCGGGGCAAACATCCCATAACGGTAGCCGGTGACGAGTCCCCTCTTCTCGGTGCCGAGACCCTCCGGCATTTGAAAGCTCACCTCGGGCAGATCGACGATGACGCGATAGGGATCGGCAAGCGAGAAGACGTTGACGTCGACCTTCTTGGACAGGTCGGCGATGAAACGGGTGCGGCCGCGGTCGCCCGCCAACCTCGCACCCTTGGCGACGGCCTCCCGCGGGCGAGCGTCCGCCTGCCAGGTTGTAAATCCGGCCCCCACACACAGAATCGCAAGGAGAACAGCCCAGGTTGGAATCCCCCCCAACGAGGCACTCACAGGTCGCATTTTCCCTCGCCTGCCTCGGCCCGACTGTGAGCCTGGCAATTCTTCAGTACACCCGGGCCGGAGCCCGGACCCACCCGATTTGAGCCGGAATTCCCTTATGGATACCAGAATCTTAAAGCCTGTTGGTTAAGCGAAGCTTGTGACCCTTTGGGGGCGAATTGATTGGGAGGCTTGCCAAATCTCCCGCCAAGCCCGTAATAAGGGACAGGCTCTATCCATTGGGCCATCCCGGGCGCTCAAGACGCTCTCTAGCGATACTGGCCCGGGACTTCGTTTGTTTCGCGCGTCAGGGCCTTAAAAGGGAAGCGGCCCAAGACGTCGGAAAGCCGGCGGCCGAGTGAGAGAAGGTCGCCACTCCAAGCTTCTCAGAACTCGCGCCAATCGCGGGTTGGGTTTTTGCGATGCAGGTTCAAAGCACAGAACTAACCATAGGAAAAGGCGGAGCTTTATTGCTCTTGCCCGGCACCTGTCCGGCGACAGAAATCGGTCCCTGCGGGAGGCCTCCCATGCGTCATCGCAGCGAATCATGGTCTATTCAACTAAAGCGCGCGCAGCGCCAGGGCACATCTTCGGTGCGGCAGGCTTTCGCACCCTCCCCGGCGAGCGCGGCGGAGAACAAACAACATGCCAAGCAAAATGCTGATCGATGCGGCGCATCCGGAGGAGACCCGGGTCGTCGTGGTAAAGGGCAACCGCGTCGAGGAATTTGACTACGAATCAGCGAACAAGAAGCAGCTACGAGGCAATATCTATCTTGCCAAGGTGACGCGCGTTGAGCCGTCGCTGCAGGCGGCTTTCGTGGATTACGGCGGCAATCGCCACGGCTTCCTGGCCTTCACTGAAATACATCCCGACTACTATCAGATCCCGGTCGCCGACCGTCAGGCCCTGCTCGATGAAGAGGCCGAGGAGGAGAGCCGGGCGAGAGACGCCGAAGCTGCCGAGGACGACGAGGCCGCCTCCGGCCGCCGGCGGCGGCGTGGCCGCCGCGGCCGCGGACGTCCGGATCAGGCAAATCACAAAGAACGCGGCGGAGAACCGCGCGGTGCAGAGTCGGCGGCGGCCGAAAGTGCGCCAGAGGGCGAAGCTCCGACGGAGCCGAGCGAAGCCCCCAGCACTGTCGCCATGGAGGCGAGCGACCTCGTGCACGAGGTCTCCGAGGCGGCAGAGCGCCGGCAAGATGCCGACGACGAGGTGCCTGATCGTGTCACCGGCTCGGTCGAAGAGGTCGAGGAGGATGACGAGGCGGATGCCGTCGAGACCGTGGGCCAGCGCGTCGTTGCCACCGAGACGAGTGGCGAGGCGGCAGCGGAGAGTGTGGAGTCGGTCGGCTCGGAGGACGCGCTTGAGGAAGTTCCCGAGCGCGTGCGGCGCCGGCGCGGACGCCCCTACAAGATCCAGGAGGTCATTCGCCGGCGGCAGATCATTCTCGTGCAGGTGGTGAAGGAAGAGCGCGGTACCAAGGGCGCGGCGCTCACGACCTACCTTTCCCTTGCCGGTCGCTACACCGTGCTCATGCCGAACACCGCACGCGGCGGCGGCATCTCGCGCAAGATCACCAATCCAACCGACCGCAAGCGCTTGCGTGAAATTGCCGGCGAGCTCGAAGTGCCGGAGGGCATGGGCCTCATCATCCGTACCGCAGGTGCGCAGCGGACCAAGACCGAGATCAAGCGCGACTACGACTATCTGTTGCGACTGTGGGAGACTGTGCGCGATCTCACCCTGAAGTCGACAGCGCCGAGCCTCGTCTATGAGGAAGGCAGCCTGATCAAGCGCTCGATCCGCGATCTCTACAACAAAGACATCGACGAGGTTCTGGTCGCGGGCGACGACGCCTACCGCGAGGCCAAGGACTTCATGCGCATGCTGATGCCGAGCCATGCGAAGAACGTGAAGCCCTACAAGGAGCCCGAGCCGGTCTTCATCCGCTATCAGGTGGAGCGGCAGCTCGCGGCGATGTTCTCGCCGCAGGTGGTGCTCAAGTCCGGCGGCTACATCGTCATCAACCAGACCGAGGCCCTCGTCGCCATCGACGTCAATTCCGGCAAGGCGACTCGCGAGCACAATATCGAGGACACCGCGCTCAAGACCAATCTCGAGGCGGCAGAGGAAGTCGCACGCCAGCTTCGCCTGCGCGATCTCGCCGGCCTCATCGTCATCGACTTCATCGACATGGATGAGCGGCGCAACTCGAGGCTGGTGGAGCGGCGCCTGAAGGAATCCCTGCGTAACGATCGCGCGCGCATCCAGGTGGGACGCATCAGCCATTTCGGACTGCTCGAGATGTCGCGCCAGCGCTTGCGCACCGGCATGCTCGAAGGCTCGACCAGCTCTTGCGCCATGTGCCAGGGCACCGGCATCGTGCGCTCCATCGAGTCGGTCGCGCTCGACGTGCTCCGCTCGCTGGAGGACCGCCTGATCACCGACGGCGTGGTGCCGCTCGTTGCCACGACGGCGGTGGACGTGGCGCTCTACATCCTCAATCAGAAGCGCTCGCATCTGAAGGATATCGAGCAGCGCTACCGCATCCCCATCACCGTCACGGCTGATGAGAATCTGCATGTGTCGCAATTCGTCATCGAGCGATCGGCTGAGTCCGAGATCGGCGCCGGCGAGAGTGCAGTGGTGCAGATGGACTGGGCCCATCACCAGCCGTCGCCTGCGCCCGCCGCTCCAGCAGAGTCCGAGGCGGACCAGGCGAGACGCCGCTCACGCCGCAGGCGCCGCAAACGCCGCGGTCCGGGCGAGTCCGAGTTCGAGCCGGCTGAGTCCGCGTCAGCCTTTGGCGAAGCCGCCGACATGGATGAGGAGGAGCCTGAGCGCGAGACAGCGCCCCGAGAGCCCCGAGAGGCGCGGGAGCCCCGAGAGGCGCGGGAGCCCCGAGAAGCGCGGGAGCCCCGAGAAGCGCAATCCTCTGAGAATGGCGGCCAGAACCGCAGGCCTCGCCGCAGAGGGCGGCGTGGAGGCCGTCGTGGGCGAGGCGGTCAGCGTCCGGAGGGCGGCGAGCGGCAAGGTAAGGCGCGCGGCGCACCGCCCGAGGCGCGCGAACCTGGAGATGCAGCTCGTGCCGAGGGCGAAGCCCGTGCGCAGCAAAATGGCGGTGGGCGCCCTGCCCCCGAAGCCGCTTCGCACCATGAGCGGGTCGAGCGGCCGGAGCGCGAAAGCGAACCTGCCTACGCCGTACCGGTGACCGAACGGCCTGTGGCACCCCCTGAGATCAAGGTCGAAAGCGACAGCAAAAAAGAGGACTCGGC
>DASUZQ010000115.1:0-2263 GCA_036376815.1 Methyloceanibacter sp.
CGTTCATCTGGCAGCCGAAGGTCGAAATGTAGAGGCGGCCGCTCATGTCCCGGGTGGTCTCTCCTGGGCGAAAAAGGCCGCCTAGGGTACCGGTTTTGTGCCCTGCGATGAAGCGCGAATGCGCGGCTGTCAGCGGCGCAGGTGCCGCATAAGTATATGTTTTATATTACTTTTTACGGCTCAATTCACGGCCGAAAGTGCCCGTTGCGACGAAGTCCGCGGGCTTCAGGTCGCCCATCACGAAGCGGCCGGTCGCCGTGATCTTCGCGCCCTGCGGCAAGGTGTCCGCCATCGTGCGCCGGCGGGCCATGTGCACCGAGTACTCGAGTTCGTGCAGGAGCGCCGGCTTCGAATAATAGTAGCCCTGCCCGGCGACGCAGCCGAGTTCGACCAGCCCGCGCTGCTGGTGCTCGAGCTCGATGCCTTCGGCGACCACCTCGAGGTCGAGCGTCTTGCCGAGCGTGATGATCGCGCGTGCAAAGTCCTCGCCCCCCTCGACGCCGCCGAGCCGCTCCACGAACGTGCGGTCCATCTTCAGGATGTCGATCGGGAACCGGTGCAGGTACGACAGCGACGAGTAGCCCGTGCCGAAATCGTCGATCGCGAGACGAATTCCCAGCGCCGTCAGCTCTTTGAGGCGCCGTGCGGCTTCGGGAGCGTCGCGCATGATCACGCTTTCGGTGAGCTCGAGCTCGAGCAGGCCCGCTGGGAGCCCCGACTCCTCCACAGCAACGGCGATCTTAGCGACTAATACCAAGCCTGCGAAATATTGACTCACCCGGCTTGTAGTTTTTGGCAGGAGATGATTCCCCATCGCCACGAAAGGCGAAGGGGATGCGGATGGGTGCGGCGTTGTCTATCCGGGGAGACATGCCTGCCGAGGAGCTGCGGCGGCTGGCGCGGCTCGAGCGCGATGGCCGAGTGGCCTGCCGGTTGATGGCTCTCGCCAATGCGCTCGACGGCATGAGCCGGGACCGGGCAGCCAAGCAGGCCGGCATGGACCGGCAGACGCTCAGGGACTGGGTGATCCGTTTCAATGCCACGGGCGTCGAGGGTCTGGGCGATCGGCCGCGGAGTGGCCGACCGTCGTTCCTAGGCGAGGGCCAGATGGCGGCTTTCAAGGCCCTGGTGCTGCGAGGCCCTGATCCGGAGCGTGACGGGGTGAGCAGCTGGACCGCCAAGGACCTATGCCGGCTGGTCGAAGAGCGATTCGGGGTGAGCTATAGCGAGAACGGCATGCTCGACCTGCTGCACGGCCTGGACCTCTCCTGGCAAAAGACCAGGCCGATCCATCCACAAGCCGATCCCAAGGCCCAGGTGGCATTTAAAAAAAGTTCCCGACCCTGATCGCCGAGGTCAAAGCCGCGCATCCCGACGCCCAAGGTCTCGAGGTCTGGTTCTTGGACGAGGCCAGGATCGGCCAGACCGGCCGCATCTGCCGTCGCTGGTTCCAAAAGGGCCATCGGCCCCGTGGCCGGCGTGACCTCCGCCACGAGGCGGCCTATCTGTTCGGTGCCGTCTGCCCCAAGCGTGACACCGGTGTCGCGCTGGTCCTCCCCAACGTCGCGACCGCGGCCATGCAGCTGATGCTCGACGAGCTGAGTGGGGCCGTCGTCACAGGCGCCCACGCCCTGGTCATCATGGACCGCGCCGGCTGGCATTGCGCCAACGAGCTCGCTCTACCCGACAATCTCACCCCGATCTTCCTGCCCCCATACTCACCCGAGCTCAACGCCATCGAGCGCCTTTGGCTCTATCTGCGCGAGCGCTTTCTCTCGCACCGCCTGTGGCCAACCTACGACCACATCCTCGACGCCTGCTGCCGCGCCTGGACCACCGTCCGCGCCGAAGCCGGCCGGATCCGCTCGCTATGCAGCTACGATTGGGCAAAGGTCGTTACTTAGTGTGGATGGTATAACATCGCGATCAGCTTCCGATCGAGAAGGTCGCCGCATGCTGCTCGCGCAGCAGGTTCTTCTGTACCTTGCCCATAGCATTGCGCGGCAGATCGTCGGCGACGTAGATCCGCTTCGGCAGCTTGTACTTGGCGAGCTCGCTGCCGAGCGCCGCGATCATCTGCTTCTCCTCCAGCGTGGCCCCCGGCTTGGCCGTCACCACCGCGACCACACCCTCTCCGAAATCCGCATGCGGCACGCCGATCACGGCGCACTCCGCCACTCCTGGCAACGCCTCGATGGCCCTCTCGACCTCGGCCGGGTAGACATTGAAGCCGCCCGAGATGATCAGATCCTTGCCGCGGCCC
>DASUZQ010000116.1:0-3075 GCA_036376815.1 Methyloceanibacter sp.
GCCGAGGCGGCTCAGAGCTTCGCCGCGAAGATCGAACATCTGCCCCGCCCGCGCATCGCGGTACTGCTCGGCGGCGACAGCGCAGCCTTCAGCTTCCCACCGGATCTCGCCGCATCCTTCGGTGCGTCGCTGGCCGAGGCCGCGCGTGACAGAGGCGGATCGCTCCTCGTCACGCCGTCCCGGCGAACCTCGCCAGAGGCGCTTCGCGCCCTTGTCGTGCCAATTGGCAGCGTTCCCCATTTCGTCTGGGACGGCACCGGAGAAAATCCCTAGTTCGCCGTCCTCGCCACGGCCGACGCCATGAGGACTCGGTCAAAATGGTCACCGAGGCTGCAGGCACCGGCAAGCCGGTCTATGTGCAGCGCCTCAAAGGCAGCTCGTCGCGGCTCGGCCGCTTCCACGAGCTGATGCGCGAGCGCGGCGCCACCCGCCCCTTCGCCGGCAAGATCGAATCGTGGTCCTACGCCCCGATCAACGACACCGAGATCGTGGCGCAAGTCATCCGCCGCGCGCTTGGCCTTGAAACCCTTGCGTAAAGTCGGCCATGGCGGCCCGCGGGTTGCGAAACGGGGCCATTGAGCTTACCTGTTGGCTCCAATTCGTACCGCAAGGCAACCCATGAAGCGCCACGCCAAGATTATCATCATCGGCTCGGGTCCCGCCGGCTACACGGCCGGCATTTATGCCGCCCGCGCCATGCTGAAGCCCCTTCTCATCGAAGGCATCCAGCCGGGCGGCCAGATGACCACCACCACCGACGTCGAGAACTATCCCGGCTTCGCCGACGTGATCCAAGGGCCCTGGTTGATGGACCAGATGCGCGCGCAAGCCGTGCATGTCGGCACCGAGATCATTGCCGACCACATCGATGCGGTCGATCTCACCCGCGAGTCCTTCTGGATGAAGGGCGACAGCGGCACGGAGTACACCGCCGACAGCGTCGTCATCGCCACCGGCGCCCAGGCCCGCTGGTTGGGCCTGCCTTCGGAAAACAAGTTCAAGGGCTTCGGCGTCTCGGCCTGCGCCACCTGCGACGGCTTCTTCTTCCGCAACAAGACTGTGCTCGTGGTCGGCGGCGGCAACACCGCTGTGGAGGAGTCGATCTACCTCGCCAATATCGCGAGCCAGGTCATATTGGTGCATCGCCGCGGCGTGCTTCGCGCCGAGAAGATTTTGCAGGAGCGCCTGTTCGCCAACCCGAAGATCGACGTGATGTGGCACACCGAGCTCGACGAGGTGCTTGGCACCGACGATCCCCTCGGCGTGAACGGGGCTCGCCTCAAGAGCACGCTCACCGGCGAGACCTTCTCCATTCCGGTCGACGGCATCTTCATCGCCATCGGCCATGTGCCGCAAACCGAGCTGTTCAAAGACCAGATCGAGATGAAGCCCAATGGCTACATCAAGACAGCGCCGTACTCGACCGCGACCAACATCCCCGGTGTCTACGCCGCTGGTGACGTGGCCGACGACGTCTATCGCCAGGCGGTGACCGCCGCAGGCATGGGCTGCATGGCGGCATTGGAAGCCGAGAAATATCTCGCAGGCATCGAGCCGCTGCACCAGGCCGCCGAGTAGTCGGCGCTGACAAAGCTTTCCTTCCTTCTCTCGTCGCCGCGATCGCACGGTCTTCGGCATTTTGAACCGCGTCAGGAATGAGGCGGCGAAGGCCAGATATGGCCCCAGCTATTTCCTTGTTTTGCCTCATTATTTTTGAGGATGACGCCTTCCCAAAAAACAGCTCGAGGGTGTGTAATGAAGGCGTTTCTTTTCGCCGTCGCGAGTATTTTTGCTGTGACGGCTTTTGCTACCGAGTGTGAAGCACGACCCAACTATCAAGGTTGGACGGGTGCGAACTATTCGCTCAGCCACCACTACTACCGGGCGTCGCGTTCTGCATATCGGGGGCGCAGCAGCCGTTACGGGGCGCACTATGCCCGAAGCGGATATGGCACAAGCCATCACCGCCAGCATGCGAGCCGCTCCTATGGCACGCACACCGCAAAGAGCGGTGTCGGAGGGCGTCCCGCACGCTGGTGCGGCTGGTGGATGCGCACGCAAAAGGGCGGCGGTCCAGAACTCAATCTTGCCGCCAATTGGCGGCATTGGGGCCGCCCGACCGGCCCACGCGTCGGCGCGGTTGTGGTGTGGTCCCATCACGTCGGCATGATCACCGGACGGACCGCCGGCGGAGAATGGATCGTGAAGTCGGGCAATGACGGCGGCGCGGTCCGCGAGCGCCCAAGGTCGGTTGCCGGCGCCGTGTTCCGCATCTGACGCACGCGGCCGAAGCGTCACTCCAAGCATCGTACCGAGCTCGATCCGGACTCGCGGATCAGACGGCGCTTGCCTGGAGAAACGCTTCGGCCGCAGCCAAATCGTCCGCCCGGTTGATATTGAAAAAGGGATCGATCGTCCGGCTGCCGATTTCCAGCGGCGGAAACATCACCTCTGTTGCCTGATGCTGCCTGACCCAATCGCTGACTTTGCGCTCGCCGCTCATCAGCGAGGCTTCGAGATCGGGAGCAAGCTTCACGGGCCACAGACCGAACACCGGGTGCATCCCGTCTGCCGACCCGGCCACGGCGAGGTTCGGCTCACCCTCGCCGCTCGCCCAGTAAAGCCGGTCTACGAGATCGGCGGGAAGGAAGGGCGTGTCGCTTGCGGCGGTGATCGCGAAGCGGCTCTCAGGCCGATTGGCGCGCGTCCATTCAAGTCCGGCAAGAATGCCGGCAAGAGGCCCTACATAGCCCCCGAGCCGATCTTCGACGACCTGCAAGCCGAAGGCCGAGAAGCGTGCCGGATCGCCGTTGGCGCTGATGATCAGCTCGGCGACCTGAGGTTTCAGGCGCTCGATGACATGGGCGAGGATCGGCCTGCCGGCGAGAGGCAGCAGGCACTTGTCGCCGCCGCCCATGCGGCTCGATTTGCCTCCGGCCAGGATGATGCCGACCTCACGCGCTTTCATGCGTGCAACTCTAGGGCTTGGAGCCCGACGCTGTCACGTTGCGCGAAGGTTTCAGCCTTGCGGCGCGAACCTGCCGCTGGGACTCTCTGTCTGGACCACCGGCAGCC
>DASUZQ010000117.1:0-2416 GCA_036376815.1 Methyloceanibacter sp.
GAAATCGACGCCGTGCTCAATTTCTGGCCTTATGCCGCAAGGCTCGAGGCGGCGGGCTTCAAGCAGCTGATCGGCATCGAGGACGTGGTTAGCGAGCTTGGCGCCAAGGGCGAGGTGGCCATGGTCGGCTATGTGTTCAGCGAGAGCTGGGCTAACGAGAACCTGAAGGCCGTTGACGGCTTCCTGCGCGCGGCGGCCAAGGCCGACGAGCTGCTCGCCACGTCGAATGAGGCTTGGGAGGCGATCAGGCCCTTGATGCGGGCGGAAGACCAGGCAACCTTCGAGGCGCTCCGGCGGCGCTACCGCGAGGGCATTCCGGAACGGTCGATCGGCGAAAACGAGTCGGACGCCAAGGTGCTCTATCAATTCTTGCGCGAGCTTGGCGGGGAGAAGCTTGTCGGGCCCGGCGCCGAGCTCGCCCCCGGCACCTTCTGGAAAGGCGGCAAGTCTTGAGCGTGAGCGCGGCCCCTCCCGACACCTTGACCGGGCTCCGCGGCCTTCGCGGGCCAATCGTTTCCGTGCTCTCGGTCGCCGGCTTCCTGCTCGTATGGTTCCTCGCCGCCGAGATCGCGCAGAGCCGGCTGCTGCCCGGGCCGGTGGAAGTGCTGAGCTATGTCGTCGACGAGGCGCTGCACGGCGATCTTCTTGCCGAGCTTGGCATTACGCTCTGGCGGGTGACGGCGTCTTTCGTGGTGGCGATGGCCATCGGCAGCGTGCTCGGCCTCGCCATGGGCGAGTCGCCGGCGCTCAACCGGGCGCTCGACCCCTGGCTGATCGTGCTTCTGAACCTGCCCGCCCTCGTCATCATCATCCTCGCCTATGTCTGGTTCGGGCTGAACGAGGCCGCGGCAATCGGTGCTGTTGCCCTGAACAAGATCCCGAACGCCATCGTCACCATGCGCGAGGGCGCAAGAGCGCTCGACCCCGGGCTCGACGAGATGGCGCGCGCCTATCGCCTGTCGTACTGGAGCAAGCTCCGCAACGTCACCCTGCCGCAGCTTCAGCCCTATTTCGCCGCTGCCTCCCGCTCTGGTATCTCATTGATTTGGAAGATTGTTTTGGTGGTGGAGCTGCTTGGGCGCCCGAATGGCGTAGGTTTCGAGCTCCATTTAAACTTCCAACTTTTCAACGTGACGGCCATCCTCGGCTATACCGTTGCCTTCGTCACCGTCATGCTCGCAATCGAATATTTGCTGGTGCAGCCCCTTGAACGACGTACGACCCGCTGGCGCAACAAGCCGGTTTGAGATCCGCATCGAGGAGAAGACCCATGTCGGGGCGGACGGGACGCGGATCCCCGCCATCCGCGACCTGGTGCTCGAGGTGCAGCCGCAAAGCATGACGGTGCTGATGGGCCCGTCGGGTTGCGGCAAGACCACGCTGTTGCGCATCGTGGCCGGCCTCGACGGTCGCTTCACCGGCAAGGTGCACGTGCCTGACAACGCGCGCATCGGCGTGATGTTTCAGGAGCCGCGGCTGCTTCCCTGGCGCACTGTTCGGCAGAATATCCAGATCGTTGCCGAGGACATGTCGAATGCCGAGCTCGAGAGTCTCGCCTCGGCGGTCGGCATCGCCGACATGCTGCCTCGCTACCCGCAGGAGCTGTCGCTTGGGCTTGCGCGCCGCGTGGCCTTGGCCCGCGCCTTCGCGCCGCATCCCGACCTGTTGCTGCTCGACGAGCCCTTCGTCTCACTCGATGAGCGCACCGCCGACCGCCTGCGCCATCTTCTGCTCCAAGTCTGGTCGGAGCGCCCGACCACGGCGATCCTCGTCACCCACAATCCGAGAGAAGCGATCCTGCTCGCCGATCAGCTCGTGCTGCTCGCACCCCGGCCGACCCATGTGGTCGCGGTCGTGCCGATCCCCATACCCCAAAGCGAGCGAAACGCGAGCGTGGTCGAGGAGATCTACGCCGATCTCCTCAAGCGCCATCCGGCCAATTTCGCCACCGGCTGATCCTCAACCCGCTGCTGCGGCGGCGGCGGCCTTGCGCTGCTGGATGCCGACGGACGGGTCGTAAGCCCACACCGACAGCCCGACGAAGACGAGCAGGCAGCCGACTACCACGGCGAGCGCCTGCCAGTTCACCTCAAGATAATAGGCGAAACGGATCAGCTCGACGGCATAGGTGAAGGGGTTGTAGATGCAAATGTAATAGAGCCACAGGCTGCCCTCGCGCATCTTCCATAGCGGATAGAGCGCCGACGACGCGAAGAACATCGGAAAGATCACGAAGTTCATGATGCCAGCGAAGTTCTCGAGCTGCTTGATGGTCGAGGACACGAGCATGCCGAGCGCGCCGAACATCATGCCGGTGAGAATGAGCGCCGGGAGTGCCGCGAGATAGCCCAAAGGGGGCAGCTCGACACCGAAGAAATAAGCCACGAGCAGGAAGGTGTAGACCTGGAACAGGGAT
>DASUZQ010000118.1:0-10785 GCA_036376815.1 Methyloceanibacter sp.
GATGTCGAACTCGGGCCCGAGCGTGCGCGCCACTCTCGCCGTGAGGCCCGCTAGGAGATTGACGCCGAGACTCATATTGCCGGCCTTGACGATCGCCGCGTGCCGGGCGGCTGCCTCGATCTTGGCCTGATCGTCGGCAGAGAGCCCCGTCGTGCCGATGACATCGACGATGCGCGCCTGAGCGGCGAGCCCGGCAAAGGCGACCGTGGCCTTCGGCGTGGTGAAATCGAGGACGCCATGAACCTCGGCGAAGACCGGCAGAGGATCGTCGGTGATGGGAATGCCGAGGGTTCCGAGCCCTGCCACCTCGCCCAGATCGCGGCCGACCGCGGGCGAGCCCTTGGCCTCGATGCCGGCGGCGAGCACGCAGCCTTCAGTCGCGGCAATGGCGCGGGCAAGCGTCTGCCCCATGCGCCCTGCGGCGCCAAGCACAGCGAGCTTCATCTCGGACATGGCCAAGGAACCACGAAAAGGGCCTAGACGGTTGACGCGCGGGTTCCTTTCGTCGCCCGCGCGCCATCGACCTTCTAGGCCGTGACTTCGCTCGTCACAAGCCACATCGGCAGGCGCGGTTACTCCCTGGCAAAGAGCTTTGCGGCATTTGCGGGGAGGCAAGGTGGCGAGCGATTGCCGCAATTTTGCCCGCGTTGCCGAAACCACACGAAGAATTGACGTCCCTGCGACGCGCAACCGCTGGTTCGCGCGTTGTTCGAGGGTCCAAACTCCCCACCTGCAAGGCTCGCCCACCGGGGAATACATGATGCTGAAGACAAGGCGCGCGCTTCGCGCTTCCCGTCGCTTGAAGGCGGACTTCGATGTCGAGATTGCGGGCATCGCCACCGCGG
The DNA here is from genome assembly GCA_036376815.1 of Methyloceanibacter sp. Lineage (GTDB taxonomy): Bacteria > Pseudomonadota > Alphaproteobacteria > Rhizobiales > Methyloligellaceae > Methyloceanibacter. The sequence continues at coordinate 846 of DASUZQ010000118.1, forward strand.
TGCCTCGGCATGCGCTTCCACAAGCGGAGGCGGCTCTGCGCGCCAGGCGTCTGTTCCCCGGCCTTGCCGACTACGAAGCTCTCTTCCGCAACACCGGGATCGAGACGCGCTACACCTGCCAGCCCGCCGAGTGGTACGAGCAGGAGCATGGCTGGGAGGGGCGGACCGAAATCTTCGTGCACCAGGCTCTCGACCTGCTTGAAGAGGTAGCGCGAGGCGCGATCCGTGAAGCCGGCATCGAGCTCAAGGACATCGGCGCCATCGTCGTCAACACCATCACCGGGCTTGCCATACCGAGCCTCGACGCCAAGCTGATGAACCGGCTCGATCTGCCGGCATCGGTCGAGAGGTTGCCGGTGTTCGGGCTCGGTTGCGGCGGCGGCGTTGCCGGGCTCGCGCGATCCGCACGCTACGCGCAAGCGATGCCGGGCGCGCATGTGCTGTTCCTCACCGTCGATCTTTGCAGCCTCTGCCTTCGCGTCAACGATCCGAGCATGGCCATGTTCGTGTCGGCGGCGCTGTTCGGCGACGGTGCCGCAGGCGTGGTCTTGCGCAACACCAGGGGCACGCGGCAAGCATCTGGCGGGCGCGGGCGGATCATCGCCATGCGCGATCACTTTTGGCGCGACACCGAGCACATCATGGGTTGGGACATCAGGCATGACGGATTCGGCGTGGTGCTGAGCCCAGACCTGCCGCTGCTCTTGCGCCACCATCTAAAAGCCGCCGTGCAGGCGTTTCTCGACGCGAGCGGCATGAGCCTCGGCGAGTTCAACGGCTTTCTGTTTCACCCCGGTGGCGCCAAGGTGCTCAAAACGGTACAGAGCCTGCTCGAGTTCCGGCGCGACGATCTTGCCTATTCATGGGCGGTGTTACGCGACTTCGGCAACATGTCCTCGCCAACCGCTCTCTTCACTCTCGACCAGGCGCTCAAGGCAGGCGCGAGCGGCCCGCATCTGATGGCCGCCTTCGGGCCCGGATTCTCGGCCTATTTCCTCGCGGTCGAGCTCTGAGTCGCGCGTGGCCGTCCTCGACCTCATCGGCGCTCCGCAGGTTGCGGCGATTCTGCTGGTCGCGCAGCGCGGCCTGGAAGAGCTCTACTCGGCGCGCAATACGAAGGCGCTGATCGCCCTCGGCGCGCACGAGGTTGGGCGCGGCTTTTATCCGGTAGTGGCAGCGACGCATCTTGCCTGGATCGCGTCGCTGTTCTTTCTGGTTCCGGCGGACGCGCCAATGCTCTGGCCGCTCATCGTCTACTACCTCGCGCTCCAGCTCGTGCGTTATTGGGTCATCTTCACGCTCGGGCGCTTTTGGACCCACCGCATCTTCACGCTGCCTGGAGCGCCGGTGGTCGCGCGCGGACCATATCGTTACCTGCGCCACCCGAATTATGCGGTGACGATCGTCGAGACCTTCGTCCTGCCGCTGGCCTTCGGCGCGCTTGCGCTCGCAACGATCATGACGGCGCTGTGGTGGACCGTGCTCGCCTACAAGATGCGTTTGGAAGACGAAGAGATGGATGTGCGGCGCGAAGTTGCTGCTGTTCTCACGAACGTCGGCGAAGGCCTGAACGCCGACGAGGCTCAGCTCCAGGCGAACGCCACCTTGCGCAACGAGATGTCGCCGAACCGCTCGGCGCCTTCCGCCACGGGCTTGCCGCCGAGGCTGAGATAGAAGGCGCAAGCGCTGTCATTGTCGGTCAGCGCCCAGACCATCAACCCCCTGAGGCGAAGATCGAACAGCCGCTGGCGCGCGCGGTCAAACAGCTTCTCGCCGAGACCGAGGCCCTGATAGACGGGATGGAGGTAGAGCTCGAAGATCTCCCCCTGAAACGGCGCGTGTCCCGAACGGCAGCGGCCATAAGTGACATAGCCGGACGCGGCACCGTCGAAATCGAGCACGAGCAGCGGACGGCGCTCGGCAAGCGCTGCCTTCCACCAGCGCTCGCCTTTGCGGGCGACCATACGTTCAAGCGAGAGATGCGGGATGATCCCGCGATAGGCGCCGCGCCAAGCTTCGGCATAGACCTCGGCCAAGGCAGACGCATCCTTGGGTCTTGCCGGCCTGATATGCACGACGTCGGTCTCCATGCAGCAAGCGTAGCGTAGACGCGCGCCGATGTGCAGAGGAGAATGCGCAACTCCCGCACAATTGAGCGCTTGACGCGGCACGCGCCCCGCTCGGCGCGAGACTCGAGAGCAAAGAAAAAGACGGGCAGGAGATCCGGCCCGTCCTTTGGTACGTCGACTCAGGTCGCCGTGGTGCGGCGCCCGCGTTGCGCGCGAGGAGTGGCGTGTCTAATAGCGCGAAATAAGAATGACCGAGAAGTCCTTGTCGAGCTTGATGTCCATCGTGCCCATCTTGCACTTGGCATCGTCGATCTCGTAGATGCCCTCTTCTTCCTTCTTGACCCCCTCGGGGTCCTTGCAGCCGAGATCGGCGAGAGCGGCCGTCACCTTGGCCAGGTCGGCCTCGGGCACCTTGTCGGTCATCCTCGGCGAGGGCGGCGGTGCAGCCCAGCGCGAGCACGAGAGCGATGGCAAAAGCTTTCATCATGGGAAAAGTCCTCCGACGTCGGGTTACTTATGAGGAGAAACTACCCGGCAATAGTTTCAGATATTTGATGGATATCAATACGGGTTGCTTGGAAATGACCCGAATACTACTAGGAATATTGGCAGTATAAATGGGAAGTCTAAGCAAGCTCCATTGCCACTTTTGCCCGCTCTGCTTTTTTTCGGTCATTGGAATCGAGGTAGCGCTTGCGCAATCTGACGGATTTCGGTGTCACTTCGACGAGCTCATCGTCCTGGATATAGGCGAGCGCCCGCTCGAGGGTCATGCGGATGGGAGGGGTGAGGCGGACCGCCTCGTCTTTGGAGGTGGTGCGGATATTGGTGAGCTTCTTGCCCTTGAGCACGTTGACCTCGAGGTCGTTGTCGCGGGTGTGCTCGCCGACGATCATGCCGGCATAAACGCGCACGCCAGGGTCGATCATCATCGGCCCGCGGTCCTCGAGGTTCCACAGAGCGTAAGCAACCGCTTCGCCGGCCTCAGTAGAGATGAGCACGCCGTTCCGCCGCCCTTGGATCTCGCCCTTGTAGGGGGCGTAGGCATGGAACAGGCGGTTCATGATGCCGGTGCCGCGCGTGTCGGTAAGAAGTTCGCCCTGATAGCCGATCAGCCCGCGGGTCGGCACGTAGAACACGAGCCGCTGGCGCCCGCCACCTGAGGGACGCATCTCCACAAGCTCGGCTCGGCGCTCGGAGAGCTTCTGCACCACAATGCCGGAATGCTCGGCGTCGAGATCGATGACCACTTCCTCGATCGGCTCGAGCAGGCCGCCGCTCTCGTCGCGGCGGAACAGCACCTTCGGCCGCGAGACGCTGAGCTCGAAGCCTTCGCGCCGCATGGTCTCGATCAGAATGCCGAGCTGCAACTCGCCGCGGCCGGCGACCTCCATGGAATCGCGCTCCTCGGATTCGGTCACGCGCAGAGCCACGTTGCCCTCAGCCTCGCGCAACAAGCGGTCGCGGATCATGCGGCTCGTCACCTTGTCGCCTTCGGTGCCGGCGAGCGGCGAATCGTTGACGCGGAAGGTCATGGACAGCGTCGGCGGATCGATCGGCTGGGCGGGAAGAGGCTCGGTGACCTCAGGAGCGCAGATGGTGTGCGACACCGTGGCGTCGGGGAGACCGGCGATCGAAACGATGTCGCCGGCCGAGGCCTCGTTGAGCCCTACCCGGTCAAGGCCGCGAAAGGCGAGCACCTTGGAGACGCGGCCCTGCTCGATCAGCTTGCCGTCATGGTCGAGCACCTTGACCATTTGGTTCGGCGCGACGGTGCCCGAGGTGATGCGGCCGGTGACCACGCGTCCGAGATAGGGATTGGCTTCGAGAATGGTGCCGAGCAGGCGGAAGGGCCCGTCCTCGACGTGCGGCGGTGCCACATGGCTGAGCACGAGATCGAACAGAGGCTGCATGCGCGCGTCCTTCGGGCCCTCGGGGCTCGCCGCCATCCAGCCTTCCTTGGCCGAGCCGTAGAGGATGGGAAAGTCGAGCTGCTGGTCGGTCGCATCGAGGGTGGCGAACAGGTCGAACACCTCGTTCACGACCTCGTGCGGACGCGCGTCGGGGCGGTCGACCTTGTTGATCACGACGATGGGCTTGAGCCCCATCTTGAGCGCCTTCGACACCACGAATTTGGTCTGCGGCAGAGGGCCTTCGGCGGCGTCGACCAGCACCAGCGCGCCGTCAACCATGTTGAGGATGCGCTCGACCTCGCCGCCGAAATCGGCGTGGCCGGGCGTGTCGACGATGTTGATGCGCGTGCCGGACCAAACGACCGAGGTCACCTTGGCGAGGATGGTGATGCCGCGCTCGCGCTCGAGGTCGTTCGAATCCATGGCGCGCTCCGCCACGCGCTGATTCTCGCGGAAGGCGCCAGATTGCTGGAGCAGCCGGTCGACAAGGGTGGTCTTCCCATGGTCGACATGGGCGATGATGGCGATATTGCGGAGCTGCATGAGGGGGTCCGAATGTCGAACGCGGGCCTGAAGGGCCCGCGGTTCATATGACAGCGGATATAGAGCGCATATGACGAACGTGCAATGGGCGGCGGGACTTTGCGTCAATTGGCAGTCTGCCTAGTTCTTGCGCAATTGCCGCACGGGCCGCGAAAACAGCTTGAATGGGGGACTTTGAGTAGCCATAGAAAAGCCCCAGCGGGAACGGTCAAATCTTAACAAGGGCGCCTCAAGCCCAACCCGGGATCATCTTTAGCGAGGTAAAATGTGCGGCTTGGCAGGTGTAATCGACCTTAAAGGTCGACGGGAGCCGGATCGGGCGCAAGTTGCGCGCATGGGCGCGGCGCTCACCCATCGCGGCCCCGACGAAGCCGGCACCCTGTTCGCCCCGGGGATCGGCGCCGCCTCGCAGCGGCTCAGCATCGTAGGCTTGAGCAACGGCCAGCAGCCGATCTTCAACGAGGACCGCACGGTCGCCGTGCTGTGCAACGGCGAGCTGTTCGACTACCCGGAGCGCAAGGCCGAGCTTCAGGCACGAGGTCATCAGTTCCGCACCGGCAGCGATTGCGAGCTGATCGTGCATCTCTACGAGGAGCACGGCGAGGATCTGTTCCCGCATTTAAAGGGCCAGTTTGCCTTCGCGTTGTTCGATTTCGCCAAACGCATTGTGATCCTGGCGCGCGATCGCGTCGGCATCTGCCCGCTCCACTGGTCGCGCCAGGGCGACTTCGTTTATTTCGGGTCGGAGATCAAGGCGCTGCTCGCCTCGGGAGCCGTCCCGGCGGTGGCCGATGTCCGCGGCCTCGATCACCTGTTCACGTTCTTTGCCCTCGGCTCCCGCCGCACCATGTTCGAAGGCGTGCAATCGATCCTGCCTGGGCACTATCTGAGAATCGTCTTCGACCGCGACGGCCATGCCGCCCAGCCCGTCGAGCGGCGCTATTTCGACCTCGACTTCCCCGATTGGGGCGATGAAGACGATGCTTCCGACCCAACAACCCTGATCGATGAGTTCGAAGAGACGTTCCGCCGCGCGGTCGAGATCAGGCTCAGGGCCGACGTGCCAGTGGTCGGCTATCTCTCCGGCGGCGTCGATTCAGCCTATGTGCTCGCCACCGCAGCCAAGGTCCGCGGCGCGCCAATCCCGAGCTTCACCATCAAGGTCCCTCACCCAGAGCTCGACGAGGAAGCCAATGCCGCGGTCACGGCGCGCGCCGTCGGCGGCGACGCGACCATGGTCGAAGCCGGTCCGAATGTCATCGCCGAGACCTACGCGGCGCTGATCGCAGCCGCCGAGACGCCGGTGCTCGATACGTCCTGCGCGGCGCTGCTCGCGCTCTCGCGCGAGGTGCATGCGCAAGGGTTCAAGGCGGTGCTCACCGGTGAAGGTGCCGACGAGGGCTTTGCCGGTTATGTGTGGTTCAAGATCAGGGAGGCGGCGCGCACGCTCGACATCGGTGACAGCTTCAGGCCGAGCACCGGCATCAGCCGTATCGCGCGGAAATTCGCGGCGCCAACCCTAAGCTTCGGCGAGCTCGCGCGCATCGACGACATGATCGCCGGCCCACACGCCCAATCCATTCTCTACAATCTCGTGGCGACGTCGCGCACCCGCTATTACAGCCAGGGCCTCAAAGAGCGGCTCGGCGATTTCGTCGCCTATCAGGATTTGGTGCTCGACCTGCCACGCCTGCGCCGCTGGCATCCGCTGAACCGCTCGCTTTATCTCGGCTACAAGGTGCTGCTCGCCGGGCTGCTCATGACGCAGAAGGGCGATCGCGTGGCCATGGCCAACAGCGTCGAGACCCGCTACCCGTTTCTTGATGAAGACGTGATCGCGTTTGCCTCGCGCATCCATCCGCGCTGGAAGCTGCATGGCTTCACCGAGGATAAATATCTGTTGCGCCAGGCCGCCGCCCGCATCCTGCCGGCGGAGATCGCCCAGCGGCGCAAGGCAATGTTCCGGGCGCCCCTTGCTGAAAGTTTCCTCGCCCACCCGCCAAGCTTCGTGCGCGATTTGATCAGCCCTGAGTCGTTGGCGCGCACCGGCTATTTCGACGCCGGCGCGGTCAAGCGCGACTGCGAGGCCTTGGCGAAGGGCGAAGGAAAGCTCGGCACGTTCACAAGCCTCGGGCTCGGCGGCGTGGTCGCCACCCAGCTGTGGCATCATCTCTATCTTGGCGGGGGATTGTGCGAGCTGCCGCCCCTTGAGTTTCCTGAAACCGCCGCGCCTGCGGCGGCTACGCAGCCGGCGCCACTCGCAGTGGCTTAGCGACCTCTCAGCGCGTCGCCAAACGCTGCAACTCGGCAAGGCCCTCATCGGCAAGCGCTGTGGTCAGCGCGCCGGCCCCAAGGTTGCGGCTGGGAGCGCGGGACTGACCTGCCCAGAGCAACGAGAAATCGCCTGAGCCTTTGGCTTCGGCCTTGGCACGCAGCGGCAGGAGCGCGGGCGTAGCCAACGGATAATTGGGGATGGCGGCGTTGAGGGGGCCTTGCTCGTGCACGAAGCGCGTGAGGATCCCCCGCGCGGGGCGCCCGCTCAGCACATTGGTGATGACGGTCTGCCGGTCGGGCTCCGCCAGCGCCGCACGGTGCACGGGAGAGATCGTCGCCTCCGGGCAGTCGAGATAGGCGGTGCCGAGCTGAACGCCGGCGGCGCCGAGCGCGAACGCTGCCGCGATGCCCCGCCCGTCGACGATGCCCCCCGCGGCGATCACCGGCACGCGCACCGCGTTCACGATTCCATGCACCAGAGCGAGCGTGCCGATCTGGGTGGCGACGTCGGTCTCGATGAACATGCCGCGATGACCGCCGGCCTCGGCGCCTTGCGCGATGATGGCGTCGACGCCGTGCTCGGCGAGAAATTGCGCCTCGCGCAAAGATGTGGCCGAGCTGATGATTTTGCAGCCCGCTCCTTTGACGCGCGCGATGAGCTCCGCGTCCGGCAAGCCGAAATGAAAGCTCACCACAGCAGGCGCCAGTTCTTCAACGACAGCGCAGGTTTTCTCGGTGAACGGAACGATGGAGGCTTTCAGCGGAAGCTTCGGCATCTCGGCGCCAAGCTCGGCGTAATAGGGAGCGAGACGTTTGAGCCAGGCTGCGTCGCGGGCTTCATCAGCGGGCGCCGGCTGATGGCAGAAGAAATTGAGATTAATCGGCCGGTTGGTGCGCGACCTGATCGCGGCCACGCCTTCAGCCACCTTGTCATCGGTGAGGGCGGCGCAAGGAAACGAGCCGAGACCGCCGGCATTGGCAACGGCGACGGCCATGTCGACGGCGGTGGCGTTCGCCATCGGCGCTTGGATGATCGGTAATTCTATGCCGAAGAGATCGAGCAGCCGCCGGTCAGGCCACATCACACACGCTCCCTTGCTGAGATGCCGGGACCCAGATCGCGGCCTCCACGTCTCCATAGGGTCTCGCCCTGCCAGAGAGCCATTCAAGGCCGACCCAGCAGCAAACGATGGCGTCGATCACGTCCTCCCAAGCTTTCCACGCACGTTGGCTCTTTATGTCGCGATCGATCTCAAGGTCCATGTCGATCTTGCTCTTGAGAGAGGTGAGGATTCGAACCCACTCGCGCCTGATCTCTTCGCGCCCTTCTTCCGCGCTGCGGTCGGGCCAATAAGTTCGTCGCCGCGATAGTTTATAGCGCAACCGATATTGGCTGTTGCAAAGCGCCAGGAGAGCGACATGCGGATAAACCTCCAACAAGGCAGGGCTGGCGTCATCCGAGCTGGTTGTCTTCAGTGAAAAGCCAGCATTCACTGCATCGTTGAGAAACACGTCGGAGATTGTTCCTGGACGCTCTTTGGTGGGACTGTGGGTGCTGCACCAATTCGCGCCAAACAATGTTGAGATAGCCTTGTCGCATCGTCTACGGGACCGAACAGGCGTAAGGGCCACCGGCATGTCCACCGCGATCACGCGCACCGCCTCACCGGCGATTCGCTGCGCTTCAGCCAAGAGTTCAGGGAGCGCAAGATGCGAATCCATCCGCTCACCCCACTGATCTGGCGGGGCGTTGCGCATAAAGTGCTCGTAAGAGGGTGCGGCGCGGACAAGTCGGGGTATATCCTGTCCAGCAGCAACCAAGGCAACACCGCTCGGATTCTTAGGCGACCAAGCAGCATCGATTCCAAGAACCAAAACCTTTGGCTAAGGCTTTGAGTTGCGTTTGCCAAGCAGCCGCAGCCTGAGCGCGTTTAGCTTGATGAAGCCCTCGGCGTCCTTCTGGACGTAGGCGCCGGCGTCATCCTCGAAGGTGACAATCTTGCTCGCGTAGAGCGATTTCGGGCTCGACCTGCCGATCACCGTGACGTTGCCTTTGTATAGCTTCAGCGTCACCTCGCCTTCGACGTGCTCCTGGCTCTTGTCGATCAGCGCCTGCAGCATCTCCCGCTCGGGCGAGAACCAGAAGCCGTAATAGATCAGCTCGGCATAGCGCGGCATCAGCGAATCTTTCAGATGCATCGCCTCGCGGTCGAGGGTGAGCGATTCCATGGCGCGGTGCGCGGCAAGAAGAATGGTGCCGCCGGGCGTCTCGTAGACGCCGCGCGATTTCATGCCGACGAAGCGGTTCTCGACGAGATCGACGCGACCGATGCCGTTGTCGCGGCCGAACTCGTTCAACCGCGTGAGAAGAGTCGCCGGCGACAATTTCTTGCCGTCGATCGAGACAGGATCGCCCTTGGCGAAGCCGATGGTGACAGTCGTCGCCTTGTCGGGCGCGTCCTCCGGCGCGAGGGTGCGCTGATAAACGTAAGGCGGCGGCTCCTGTCCCGGATCCTCCAGCACCTTTCCTTCGGAGGAGGAGTGCAGCAGATTGGCGTCGACCGAGAACGGCGCCTCGCCGCGCTTGTCGCGTGCCACCGGAATCTGGTGCTTCTCGGCGAACTCGATCAAGTCGCTGCGCGACTTGAAGTTCCATTCCCGCCAGGGGGCGATCACCTTGATGTCGGGGTTGAGCGCATAATACGTGAGCTCGAAACGCACCTGGTCGTTGCCCTTGCCGGTGGCGCCATGGGCAACGGCGTCGGCGCCAGTGGCCTTTGCGATTTCGATCTGCCGCTTGGCGATCAAGGGCCTCGCGATCGAGGTGCCGAGCAGATAGACGCCTTCATACAGCGCGTTCGCCCGGAACATGGGGAACACGAAATCGCGCACGAACTCCTCGCGGAGATCCTCGACGAAGATCTCCTTGATGCCGAGCATCTCGGCCTTCTTGCGCGCAGGCTCGAGCTCCTCGCCCTGACCGAGATCGGCGGTGAAGGTGACGACCTCGCAAGCATAGTTCGCCTGAAGCCATTTCAGGATGATCGAGGTGTCGAGCCCGCCGGAATAAGCGAGCACCACCTTTTTGACGGCGGTGGCCATGAAGTGAGCCTCTTGGGGTGACGCGCCCCGGCAAAGACA
>DASUZQ010000119.1:0-7010 GCA_036376815.1 Methyloceanibacter sp.
GGGAGGTCGTCTACAATACGTCGAAGGGCGCCTGCCACATGTTCGCTCGCTCGATCGCCGTCGAGTATCGCGACCAGAACATCCGCTGCAACGCCGTTTGCCCGGGATTCGTGCGCACGCCGCACGGTCTGCGCGAGGTTACCGAGCTCAACAAGCTTGGGGTCGACATGTCGGATGCGGCCCTTGCCGTTCAGCAGGGCCGCATTTGCGAGCCGGAGGAGGTGGCGCGCGCTGCGCTGTTTCTTGCGAGCGACGAGGCGAGCTTTGTCAACGGCGCGCATCTCTTCGTCGACAATTGCTTCACCGCCGTGTGAGCCTGGCTCCCGCGGAAGCGGCGCGTGTCTTCATAGCCTCGCAAGAAGCTCGGCCTTTTTGGCGTTGAACTCGTCGTTGGTCAGGAATCCGGCATCCCGAAGCTCACCGAGTTTCTTGATTTGGTCAGTTATAGAGTCAGCTGACGCAGCCGGCTCGTTACGAAGGCGTTCGAGGTGCGCAAGGAGCGTGTCGAAAAGAGGCTTGGCCTCAAGGGTCTTGAATTCGAGATCGTCATGCGCCGTGTGAAGACGGAGCACGCGGTACCCCATCAGCGACGACGTCTCGACCGAAGTTATTTTCGAGAGTGGGATCGTCTCGAATATCTCCTCGAACGGGGCCTTGGAATAGAAGCAAGCTCGCTTGTTGGTCAGCACGAACTGACCATTATGCTTGATCACGCCGCCTTGGCCGCTCGGCTTGTCGAGCCAGCCATCGAGTTGGGATTCGAGCGTCTCGTCCGGCATAAGCTTGTCTTGTCGAAATGTGCCGGTATGTTTTTTGTCCTGCTTGCTCATGCCCCTTTTCTCCCTCATTCCATGAAGGCTTTTCCGTCCGCAAAAGCCTGAGGGGCTTCACCCCAATGGAATTGCTTAGTCCGATCGTGCTTGGGCGAGGACTCGGGCGGCAATAGTTCAAACAGCTCCCTGTCTCATCAACACACATTACAGCAATAAAGGGCGCCGACCAAAGCGCGACGCTCTCCTCTCTAGGAGGTTGGCCTTTGGCCGCGTCAGCCGAGCCCTCGTCAGCGCGGCAGGTCGGTTTTGCCCATCAAGAATTTGTCGATGGCGTGCGCCGCCTGGCGGCCTTCACGGATGGCCCAGAGCGAATAGTGTCCTCTTATGAACAGGCTGGCGTTTTAGACAATGCATCGAGGATGCGACATTGGGCAACGGATCGGCCCCCGCAGGCTAGGATCATCCGCTTCAGCTCCGACCGTATGAGCCTCAGCCGGGCAATCTTCCCCTCGACCTGTTGCAAGTGATGGTGCGCGATCGCTTCGGCAGCGTCGCAAGACATTGCCGGATGTTCGGACAGTGCCAGCAGTTGGCGGATGTCCTCCACGCTAAAGCCGAGGTCGCGGGCGTGGCGAATGAAGTGTAACCGGCGCACCGCGCCCTGGTCGTAGCGGCGCTGCCCACCTTCGGTGCGGGAGGGCCGGGGGACGAGATCGTTCTGCTCATAGAAGCGAATGGTCGGGATTTTAACCCCAGTGAGTTCGGCAAGCCTGCCGATGCCGATATCAGCCATGAGCATGATTCCTATTGAACCTCTAGTGGCTAGAGACTCTATGCTGTCGCAACGATGATGAGAAGCGATATGAGCGCAGGCGCCGGCTCGTGTGGCTGCGAGGTAAGGTTCCAAGGTCTAACGCGAGACTACAAGGCGCGACTGTGGGCGGTGATCGCTCTCAACGCGAGCATGTTTGCGGTCGAGATGGGCGGCGGCGTCATGGCTGGCTCCCAGGCCCTGCAGGCGGATGCGCTGGATTTCCTCGGTGACACGCTGACCTACGGCATAAGCCTCGCGGTCATCGGGCTGTCATTGCGAGTCCGCGCCACGGCGGCACTGGTTAAGGCGGCGACGCTCGCGTTGATGGGCCTTTGGGTGCTCGGCTCAACGATATGGCACGCATTTGTTCTCGGCACGCCACGCGCCGAGGTGATGGGAACGATTGGGTTCCTGGCCCTGTCGGTGAATGTGGCGAGTGTATTGATCCTGATCAAATACAAGGACGGCGACGCCAATGTACGCTCCGTCTGGCTCTGCTCTCGCAACGACGCGATAGGCAATGTCGCTGTGATGCTGGCCGCGCTTGGCGTTTGGGGCACCGCAACTGGTTGGCCCGACGTCATTGTGGCGGCGATCCTCGCGTCCCTGTTCCTGAACTCTGCCAGCAAGATTTTGCGTCAGGCGCTTAGTGAGTGGCGTCTGACGAGGAAGGCTTTTGGCGAAGGCGTTGTAGCAACCTGAGACGGATAGGAGAATGTGAATGAGTACGCTTCGTAAGTTGATGCTGGTGGGCAGCATGGCGATTGCCACAGCGTCTGCGCCCGCTCTGGCGCAACAAAGCCAGCAACAAATGCCGATGATGGGCCAAGGAATGATGATGGGTGGCCAGCCGGGCATGATGATGGGTGGTCAGCCGGGCATGATGGGTGGTCAGCAAGGAATGATGGGTGGTCAGCAAGGAATGATGGGTTCCGGAATGGGCATGGGTGGGTGCCCCATGATGGGCGGCATGATGGGTCCGGGCATGCAGGGCATGATGGGGCAAGGCATGCCCATGATGGGCACCAGCATGGGAATGGGCATGGGGTGCCCATGGTGCGGTCCGGGCATGATGGGGTCGGGCTACGCGACCCCGCAAGTCAACATCAACCTCTCCGCTAGCGACGTGACGAGCTTCTTCGAGCGGTGGGTCGCGGGCAACCCCAATATCAAGGTCGCCAACGTTGTCGAGAAAGACGCAAACACGATCACTGCGGATATCGTGACAAAGGACAAGGACGCATTAGTGCAACGCTACGCCTTCGATAGGCGAAGCGGATTTTACCAACCGGTGCAGTGAGGGTGCAGAGACAGTAGCCGACATCGGCGGCAACTGACCATCGGGGGTGCATTCCGATGGGAGGACACTAGTCATGTCAGGAGGAAGGGTTACAAGGCGGACTTGGCTCAAGGCGCTGGCAGCATTCTCGGCTGTGGGGATGCCATTGGTGCTGGTGTCTACGGTTGCCGAGGCCAAAGCCAGCAAAGCGGCGGTGCATTACCGAGATTACCCGAGCGGGATGCGCATGTGCCAGAACTGCAAGTTCTTCATCTCGACGGGCCGCGGTCGCTCCGGGATGATGGGGTGTCCAATGGGCGGCGGCATGATGGGACATGGAATGATGGGAGCCGGAGCCTGCCAATTGGTCGAAGGCAGGATCAGCCCGATGGGCTACTGCGACCTGTATGCACCCCTCGGCGCGTGACGCCTTCGCTTCGACTCAGCGCGGCAGGTCGGTCTTTCCCATCAGAAACTTGTCGATGGCGTGCGCCGCCTGGCGGCCTTCGCGGATGGCCCAGACCACGAGCGACTGGCCGCGGCGTATGTCTCCTGCGGCAAACACCTTCGGCCGCGAGGTGCGGTAGTCGAGTTCGTTCGCCTTCACATTGCCGCGCGGATCGAGGTCGATCCGCAAGTCCTTGATCATGCCCTCCTGCACGGGATGCAGGAAGCCCATGGCGAGCAGCACGAGGTCGGCGGGAATGCGGAACTCGCTGCCGGGCATCGGCTTCATCTGGGCGTCGAGGCGGATGCATTCGAGCTCCTTGACCTCGCCGTTCTCGCCTAAGAAGCGGCTCGTGGCCACGCTGAAGTCGCGCGCGGCGCCCTCGGCCTGGCTCGATGAGGTGCGAAGCTTGAGCGGCCAGTTCGGCCAGGTCAGCGCCTTGTTTTCCTTCTCCGGCGGCATGGGCATGATCTCGAGTTGGGTCACCGAGACCGCGCCCTGGCGGAAGGAGGTGCCGATGCAGTCAGAGCCGGTATCGCCGCCGCCGATCACCACGACTTGCTTGGCCGTGGCGAGGATCGGCTCGACGTCGCCCAACGGCTCGCCAGAGACGCGGCGGTTCTGCTGCGGCAGGAAATTCATCGCATAGTGCACGCCGCGCAAATTGCGGCCCTCGATGGTAAGGTCGCGCGGATGCTCGGCGCCGCCGGCGAGCAGCACCGCGTCGTAGTCGCGCTCGAGCTTGCGCGCGGAGATGTCATGGCCGACATGCATGTTGCAGTGGAAGGTCACGCCTTCGGCCTGCATCTGCTCGACGCGGCGCTCGACGATGTATTTCTCCATCTTGAAGTCGGGGATGCCGTAGGTGAGCAGGCCGCCGGGCTTCGCGTGCTTCTCATAGACATGCACGTCATGGCCGGCGCGGGCGAGCTGCTGTGCCGCGGCCAGCCCGGCGGGGCCGGAGCCGACGACCGCCACGCGCTTGCCGGTCTTGGTCTCGGGAGGCTGGGGCCTCACCCAGCCCGCGGCAAAGGCCTTGTCGGCGATGGCGCATTCGATCGATTTGATGGTGACGGGGACGTCGATGATGTTGAGCGTGCAGGAGGCCTCGCACGGCGCGGGGCAGACGCGTCCGGTCACCTCGGGGAAGTTGTTGGTGGAGTGGAGGTTGCTCGCGGCCTCCTGCCAGTCGGCGTGATAGACGAGGTCGTTCCAGTCAGGGATTTGGTTGTTGACCGGGCAGCCCTGGTGGCAATAGGGGATGCCGCAATCCATGCAGCGGGCGGCCTGCTGGGTCACCTCGGCATCGCCGAGCGGCACGAGGAACTCGCGATAATGGCGGACGCGGTCAGCCGCCGGCTCGTAGTGCCGGTCCTGCCGCTCGATCTCGAGAAAGCCCGTGATCTTTCCCATCAACCCATCCGCTCGTTCGGCGCTTTCGCCGCCGTTCCTAAAAGTGTCGCCAGCCAGCCCTCTGCTCGTCAAGCCGTCCGGAGCCGCGAGGCCAGCCTTCCCGCCCCCCGGACGAGGCGAGGAAGCGTAAGTCGCCCGCGGTTAAGATTATTTGCCGTTGGCGCCGGCGCGGAGACCGATCTCGATCTCGCCGAGGCCAGTCCTGTCGAGCACCTGCTGGCGCGCCATCTCCTCGAGCGCCCGGCGATATTCGACCGGCATCACCTTGACGAATTTCGGCAGATAAGCGCTCCAATCGGCAAGAATGGCGCGGGCGCGCTCCGAGCCCGTGTAATGCAGGTGGCGCTCGATCAGCTGGTAGAGCCGCTGCTCGTCGAAACGCGTCATGTCGGACACATCGACGAGGCCGTGGCTTTCGAGGTCGCCGGTCTGGTGGCGGCTCCGCTCCATGACGTTGTTCTCGCTCGGCACCGGCTCGAGCTCGACCATGGCAAGATTGCAGCGGCGCTCGAAGTCGCCAGCCTCGTCAAGCACATAGGCGATGCCGCCGGACATGCCGGCAGCGAAGTTCCGCCCGGTCGGGCCGATCACCACCACCACGCCCCCGGTCATATATTCGCAGCCATGGTCGCCGGTGCCTTCCACCACGGCGGTGGCGCCGGAATTGCGCACGGCAAAGCGCTCGCCGCCGATGCCGCGGAAATAGCATTCGCCGGCAATGGCGCCATACAGCACGGTATTGCCGACGATGATCGATTCCTCCGGCACGATGCCCGAGTCCTCGTGCGGGCGGACGATGATGCGGCCGCCGGACAGGCCCTTGCCGACATAGTCATTGGCCTCGCCCTCGAGGTCGAGGGTCACGCCGTTGGCGAGCCAGGCGCCGAAGCTCTGGCCGGCAGAGCCCTTGAGGCTCACCCAGATGGTGTCCTCGGGCAGCCCCACATGGCCATGAATCTTGGCGATGGCTCCCGACAGCATGGCGCCGGTGGTGCGGTCGGTGTTCTTGATCGGAAGCTCGATCTTGACCGGCTTCTTCTCCTCGATGGCGGCGGCGGAAAGCTCGATCAGCTTGCGGTCGAGCACCTTGTCGAGGTGATGGTCCTGGCGCTCTGAATTGTAGATCGCCACCTCTTTCGGCACTTCGGGCTTGTGGAACAGGCGGGTGAAGTCGAGCCCCTTCGCCTTCCAATGGTCGATGGCCTCGCTCTTATCGAGGATCTCGGTCTGGCCAATCATCTCGGCGAAGCTGCGGAAGCCGAGCGCCGCCATGTATTCGCGCACTTCCTCGGCGACGAAGAAGAAGAAGTTGATGACGTGCTCCGGCTTGCCCTGGAAGCGCGCGCGCAACACCGGGTCCTGGGTGGCAACGCCGACCGGGCAGGTGTTGAGATGGCATTTGCGCATATAGATGCAGCCGGCGGCGATCAGCGGTGCGGTGGCGAAACCGAACTCATCGGCGCCGAGCAGGGCGCCGACCACGACGTCGCGCCCGGTGCGGATGCCGCCGTCGACCTGCACCGAGATGCGGCCGCGCAAGCGATTGAGCACCAGAGTCTGCTGCGTCTCGGCGAGGCCGATCTCCCAGGGGGAGCCGGCATGCTTGATCGAGGTAAGCGGAGAGGCGCCGGTGCCGCCTTCGAAGCCCGCGATAGTGACGTGGTCCGAGCGCGCCTTGGCGACGCCGGCGGCGACGGTGCCGACGCCCACTTCGCTCACCAGCTTGACGCTGACGTCGGCGGCGGGGTTGACGTTCTTCAGGTCGTAGATCAGCTGCGCCAGATCCTCGATCGAATAGATGTCGTGATGCGGCGGCGGCGAAATCAGGCCGACGCCGGGCGTCGAGTGGCGAACCTTGGCGATGGTGGCGTCGACTTTGTGGCCGGGGAGCTGACCGCCTTCGCCGGGCTTGGCGCCTTGGGCGATCTTGATCTGCATCATGTCGGCGCTCATCAGATATTCGGTGGTCACGCCGAAGCGGCCTGACGCCACCTGCTTGATCCTCGAGCGCATCGAGTCGCCGTTGGGCAGCGGCTTGTAGCGGTCCGACTCCTCGCCGCCTTCACCGGTGTTCGACTTGCCGCCGATACGGTTCATGGCGATGGCGAGCGTGGTATGGGCCTCGCGGCTGATCGAGCCGAACGACATGGCGCCAGTGGAGAAGCGCTTGACGATGTCCTTGGCCGGCTCGACCTCGTCGATCGCCACGGGCTTGCGGCCAATCTCCTCTGCGGTCTTGATGCGGAACATGCCGCGGAGCGTCAAAAGTTGCTCGGACTGCTC
>DASUZQ010000120.1:0-2796 GCA_036376815.1 Methyloceanibacter sp.
CGCTTGAGAGGATGGCGTAGCTACTGTGTCAGGTGGCCGGCCAGCTCGTGATCGGGGACCTTGGTCAGATCCTTGTGCAGCTCCTTGACCACCACTTTGGCCGTGGGCTTGCTCAGCGAGCCCTTGAGCTCGGCAATCACGCCGGGAGGCGCCACCAGCACGAGCTCATCGAACTTCGCATCCTTAAGATCGGCGGCAAGCGTGTCTGCGACCGTGCGGATGAAGTCTTCCTTGGCGGCCTCATGCAGGTCGCGGCGGGGCTCGATGGCGGAGCGGGCCGGCGAGGCGCTTTCCTTGACCCGCGAGGGGCGGTCGCGTCCGAGCTCATGCGCGGTCGTGTGCAGCTCGGTTGAGACGAAGCTCGACAGCGTGCGGAAGGCGCCCTGATCGTCGCGCTCGACGAAGCGCGCTCTCCCGCCATCGGCGATGACGTACCAAAGTCTGGCTTTCTTCATGACTTAGCTCCTGTTCGAGCCCTGGACGATCGGGCGCTGCCGCGTCCGCGATAGAATATGACGTAGGCATGGGCCGCGAGCAGCACACCCCACCCGATCAGCGGAAAGAGGAACCAGTAATAGCTCGGCATATAGAGAAGATTGACGATGATCAGGAGGGCATTCACCGCGACATAGACGAACAAATGGAGGAAGAACCCGCGCACCCGCGCATCGGTGAAGATCGCTTCTTTCCGCCCGGTGCGCTGGAGCGCAAGGTCGTGGGCGGCGAGGCCGATGCCCCAGCCGGCAAGCACCCAGATGAACCAGATATGGTCTGGCCTCCGGTAGAGATTGATCGCGGCGAGAAGGCCGACCACGACCACGAAGATGCCGAGGTGGATGACAAATCCCCGCATGGCGCGATCTTGCGGCACGGTCTCAACTCCCTATCGCTGCGTCGTAAGCTCTGAACGCAGAACCCCACCCCTAGAGGTTTACGGCTTCGCGCCGTCGCGCAGGCTGAGAATGTAAGCGGCAAGATCGGCAAGCTCGGCCTTGGTCAGGGGAATCGTGGGCATCGGGTGCTTGGGCAGGATGATGCGCGCGGTAATCGCGCCTGCCGTCTGCCCTTCGAGGTTGGCGATCTCCGGGAAGCTCGGGACGTCGGCATTGGCGTGTTCCTGCTGCACGGCGCCGCCGACGAGATGACAATTGGTGCAGAGCTTCTCGGCCAAGGCCTTGCCCTGCTTCGGGTCAGGTTGCGAGGTGATCCCGGCAAGAGCAAGCGGCACCGAGACAAAAAGCAGAAGGGCGGCGAGCACATAGCGAAGCACGGCGATCTCCTCTTGTCAGCACGCGCTTCTTATCCTCTAGGCGCTCATGGCGGCAAGCTGGTCCTTGTCGAGCAAATGGACGCGCCTTGCCCCCTCAAGCCTGATCACACCACGCTCTTTCAGCTCGGCAAGCATGCGGGAAACTGTCTCGAGCGTGAGGCCGAGATAGTCGGCGATGTCGTGCCGCGCCATGGCGAGCTCGACGATCGATCCCGACTTGGTGCGCTTGGCGGTATCCAGCAAAAACGCCGCAACGCGCTCGAGCGCGTTCTTGCGCCCGAGCAGAAGCAGATGCTCCTGGGTTTGGCGGAGGCCAACCATGGTGAGATTGAGCAGGTCGCGAACGAGGCTCGCCGAGCGGCAGCCGGCGTTGAGCAAGCTCTCCCATTTATAGGCGATCACCTTCACCGGCGTGACCGCTTCGGCCGAGGCGTGGTGCAGATCGTCGGCCTCGAAGCCGAACATGTCTCCCGGCATATGAAAGGCGCTGATCTGCCGGCGGCCGTCGGGAAGCAGCTTGCTGATCCTGACCACGCCGGAAACGACCTTGTAGACGTTACCGGCAGGCTCGCCCTCGGCGTAGACTTCGGTGTTGCGGCTGACGCTGATGACGACGCCGAGAGCGCCGAGGCCTGAGGTTTCGTCGGGGCGCTTGCCGCGGAGAGGAAGGACGATGTCCGGTTGGTGGGAAAGCTGAATGGCGTGGGCGGCGTGCGTCAGCATCGTAATCCTCCCTTGACTCGGTGTCTGACGCCATTGGTAGTCCCATGCGGGCCACGCGAAAATTCGTGTCGCCTCCCTACGGGAAACTACGTAGGCCTACATTTCGTCATGGCCAGGCTCAGTCCCGGCCTTGACTAAGTTTAAGGTTCAGATGACGTCGGCGGCGCCTTCGGGCCAGAGCAGCCAGTCTCGCGCAGCTTCCACCTCGTCAGGCTTGAAATAGGCGACTTGGCAGTCGAGGAACGGCTCGGCGATGGTCGACCACAGCGACAGAAACTTGGCGTCGGAGACGATGGCGCAACGACTGAAGTCGTTCAGATGACGCAGGCTGAATTTCAGATCGTGCCACAGAGCCTTCACGTCCATGCCTTCGAAATGATTGACGATCTCGAGCACGCGCACGCGGCCGTGACGGGCGATGAAGGCCTCGAGCTTCTTCGCCGTCTGGTCGAACTCCTCGGTCGACACCCGATCTGAGAGCTCGATCTCGACGGCGGCGAGGTTGTCCATTTCCTTGTAGGTCAGCATGCGTCGCGGCCGGGCCCAGGTTTTGGTTGAGGGGGTAATTTCCGCCTAGCGAGCGTCGCCGTCCAGCGCCGATCGTATCGCCTCGAAGAGGACGCCGCCGAGCAACGGCTTTTCAAGCACGGTGGTGACCCCCGCCGCATTGGCATGGTCCATGAGGCGTTTGGTGCGCTGGTTCACCATGAGCACCGTCGGCAGGGCAAAACGCGTCAGGACGCCGGCGCCCCCTTTCCCCCACAGTGTGGTGAAGACCTCCTGGTCGAGCAGGAGGCAGGTTC
>DASUZQ010000121.1:0-2297 GCA_036376815.1 Methyloceanibacter sp.
ACCGAGGATCCCGAGACGGTGCTCAAGGAAGGCGCCCAGATCATCGAGACGGAGAAGATCGAGGTGCCCATGCCGATGCTCGGCCATGTGACATCGAGCTACTTCAGCCCTGAGCTCAACCGCTCGATTGCGCTCGCCGTCGTGCGCGACGGCATCAAGCGGAGGAGCGAGGGGGGCGTCAAGGCCGGGCGCGACGTGCTCTATGCCTGGGCCGGCGGCAAGTCTCACAAGGTGAAGGTGGTGTCGCCGGTGTTCGTCGACCCCGATGGAGCGCGCCAGAATGTCTGAGCCGGTCCTCCAGTCCCCACTTTACTCCTTCGGGCTTTCCGCGCAGGCGAGACCCGCGGACGAAAGCTGCGGCGTGTGGGCAAACGAGGTTCCACTCCAGGGCTACATCAGCCTACGGGGCAACCCTACGGACACCGCCTTCCAGGACGGCGCGGCAAGCGCGCTCGGCACCCGGCTGCCGGCAAAACCCTGCACGTTCACGCGATCGGGAGCCGTGAAGGCGCTCTGGCTCTCCCCCGACGAGTGGATGATTGTCGGTCCTCGCGCGCGGCTTGTGCCGCTCTTGCGTGGCCTCGGGAAAGCCCTCAGCGGGATACGCAGCCAGGTCGTCGATAACTCGGGTGGCTATACTGAGATCAACGTTCAGGGGCGCAACGCCTCTGATGTGATTTCCCACGCCAGCGTCTACGACGTTCACCGTCTCGGCGAGGGCCGCGTCGTCGGCACTACATTCGGCAAGTCGGCGGTATATATGTATCGCGAGCACGATGGCGTCTGTCTTTTGGTCCGGCGCAGTTTCGCGGACTATGTCTGGCGCTTTCTCGTCCGCGCGGCCGAGCCCTATGATTTCGGCGTCGTCCGTCTCGACAAGGGAGATATCGAGGAGGACGCGGCATGAACTACAGCGTCTTCGAGGTGTTTCGTATCGGCATCGGCCCCTCAAGCTCGCACACGGTCGGGCCGATGAGCGCCGCCAACAGCTTTCTTCGTGAGCTCGAGGCCACCGGCGCCTTCGGCCAGGTGCGCCGGGTCCGTGCCAGCCTCTACGGGTCACTGGCGCTGACCGGTATAGGGCATGGCACCGACTTTGCTGTCGTTGCCGGCTTGATGGGGGAGGTTCCTGAAGAGATCGATCCCGTCGCGAGCCGCGACCGGGTCGACGCCGTAAGGCGCGACCAGCGCCTTCCTCTCGGCGGACGCCATGAGATCGATTTCGACCGCGCCACCGACCTCGAGATGCTCAAAACCGAGTTCTTGCCCGAGCACCCGAACGGCATAATGCTCGAGGCGTTCGACGGCACGGGCCGCTCACTCTACCGGAATGTGTACTTCTCGATCGGCGGTGGGGCGATCCTCGATCGCGCCGCCATCGCCGCCAACAGAAGCGCGGGCCGCGACGAGGTCC
Source organism: Methyloceanibacter sp. (assembly GCA_036376815.1). Classification (GTDB taxonomy): domain Bacteria; phylum Pseudomonadota; class Alphaproteobacteria; order Rhizobiales; family Methyloligellaceae; genus Methyloceanibacter. The sequence goes on from DASUZQ010000121.1 coordinate 1,415, forward strand.
CTCACCGCCCGGCGCCTTACGCTTTCGCTAACGCGGCAGAGCTGCTCGCGCAGTGCCGCAAGCACGGGCTCACTATCGCCGAGATCGTTTGGAGGAACGAGCTTGCCTATCAGGACGAGGCGGCGACGCGAGCGAAGCTGCTCAAAGTCTGGCGTGCTATGTGCGACTGCCTTGAGCGGGGCCTACGGACCGAGGGCGTGCTTCCCGGCGGCCTCAAGGTGAAGCGCCGCGCGCCTTCGCTCTACCGGCACGCGACGGAAGCAAAGGCAAAGCTCTCCGGCGACTTTCGCGCGATGGACACGGTGAGCGCGTTTGCGATTGCAGTCAACGAAGAGAACGCCGCCGGCGGGCGCGTCGTGACCGCGCCGACAAATGGCTCGGCGGGCGTCATCCCGGCCGTGCTCAGCTACTACACGCGCTACTGCGCACAGGGCGCAGACGCCCCCGGCAACGATGCCGACGTCGTGAAATTCCTGCTCACAGCGGCCGGCATCGGCATGCTCTACAAGAAGAATGCGTCGATTTCGGCAGCCGAGATGGGCTGCCAGGGCGAGATCGGCGTCTCCTGCTCTATGGCGGCGGCCGGGCTCGCGGCCGTCATGGGCGGCACCAACGAGCAGATCGAGAACGCGGCCGAGATCGGGATGGAGCACAATCTCGGCATGACCTGCGATCCGATCGGCGGGCTTGTCCAGATACCCTGCATCGAGAGGAACAGCATGGGCGCGACGAAAGCCATCAACGCCGCGCGCCTCGCCCTGATGGCCGACGGCAGCCATCTCGTCTCGCTCGATGCCGTGATCGAGACCATGCGGCTCACTGGCCGCGACATGCAGTCGAAGTACAAAGAGACTGCGCTCGGCGGCCTGGCGCTCGTCTATTG
>DASUZQ010000122.1:0-2229 GCA_036376815.1 Methyloceanibacter sp.
CTCGCCCGCGTTTGCAGGCTGAAGCCGCCCGCCTCGGTCACCGCTCTGGCGAATCCATTGGCACCGGCACGAAGGGCCTTTGGCTCGCCGAGAGGGGCGTCCTTTGCCGGCAGTTTCAAGCTGAAGGCGAGTGTCCCGAGCTCGCCGCTTCCTGGCCGCTCGACGCCCCAGGCGATGGAGCGGCCGTCCGGCGAAAATCCCACCGACCAGATGGCGCGGCCGACACCCAAAAGCGCGCGCGTCAGCCTGCCGCTTTCAGCGTCCCACAGATGAATCTCGTTGTCGTTGCCGCCGGCGGTGGCGGCGAGGCCATTTCCCGCAAGGGCCGTGGCCAGCACGATGTTGTCGTGACCGCCATAGCTCGCAACCTCGCTTCCGGTCGCTGCGTCCCAGACATGGGTGAGGTACGGCGCGCGGCCGACGCCGGAGAGCAGGCGCCTGCCGTCCGGACTAAAGGCGAGGCTCATCACCTCAGTGCCCTGGTTGATCTCCTTCAGCACGCGCCCGTTGATCAAGTCCCAGAACTTGATGGTGCCGTCGAGCGCGCCGGAGGCGACCTGGCCGTCCCTGAGCGACACGGCAAGGGCGATCACCTTGTCCTGGTGACCGGTGAGGGTCGAGACAAGAGCCCCGTCGCGTGCGTCCCAAAGCTTCAGCGTGTTGTCGTCGCTCGCGGTGACCACGCCGGAGGCGTCGGCGGTGAAGCGCGCGGCGTTCACATCGCCCTTGTGGCCCACGAGGCGGTGAAGGGCTTTACGGCTCGCCACGTCCCAGATGATGGCGGTGTCGTCGGTGCTGCCCGACACCAGGCGCTCGCCGTCGGGCGAGAAGTCGAGCGAGAGCACGGCGTCCGCATGCCCCTGGAGGTGGCCGATCAGTGTGCCTTCGTTGAGGTCGTAGAGCCTGATCGGCTGCCCCTGCCCCGCAGTACCGGTGCGGCCGCCGGCAGCGAGCAGGCGCCCGTCGCGGGAGAGCGCGAGCGCATAGATCTTGCCCGGATCGCCGTCGCCGATCTCGCCTCTGATGGTGCGCACGATGCGGCCGGTGCCGATGTCCCAGACGCGGATGGTCTTGTCGTCGCTCGCCGAGATCAGCTCGCTTCCGTCCGGCGTGAACACGATGCTGCGGATCAAGGCCATGTGGCCCTTGGTGTCGAGCTCCAAATACGGGCCGTCGGCCGCGTTTGCCACGGCGGTGAACAGCAAGAGAAGGAGCGCGGCCAAGACGGGCATGCGCCATCGCTCGCGTCTGCCTTGGCGTTTCAGGGCTTGCGGGGGCATTGGCTTTGCGAACCTCCGCTTCAGTAGATCGCTCCTGCGCGCTGAACGCAAAATGAATGGCGCCCTCAGGTTCGGTTCAGACGCCCTCCCCTAAGAAACTGTCCATCAATTTGAGCGAGATTGACACTAAGACCCTGAAGGAGGTCGGACCATGACATGCTTTCTGCGCAATGCTTTCCTGGCACTCGTCGCCTTTGCCACGCTCGCCATCATCGTGATGATGGCCATGACGGCCGAAGCAGCCGAGGCAAAAGACGCGAATCCCACCGCTGAAACCGCCACACCCGCCGACACCGCGCGCCAGATCGTGGTCGAGGAAAAGGCTAAGCCCAGCGACACCGTGACGCCGGCCAAGGACGAGGCCGCCCCGACGGCAAAGACCGCAGAGGCCCCCGCCGTTGCCGACGGACCAGCAGAGAGCGCCGCACCGGCCCCAGAGGCCCCTGTTGCCGAAGCGGCTCCGGCTCCCAAGCCGCAGATTGTGCTGCTGCCAAAGCCGAAGCCCTATGTCACCTATGTGCACCGCTACAGCGGCTACGGCTATCACGGCGGCCACGGTTACCACGGCAGCTACGGCTATCAGGGCGGCTACGACCACTGCGACTAGCCGTTCGAAGCACTCCAACCAACTGCGTCATGGCCGGGCTTGTCCCGGCCATCCACGTTAGGGGATGACGGCTCTTAGGAGTCAGCTGGTTCCAGCTCGCGCGCAGCTTTGGACTTGCGCGCAAGCCCAAGAGGCTCGGCGCGGATCAGCCCCCGCACGGAATTGCCGAGATAGATGCGGTCGGCGCGGGCGAGATCGGCAAGCGTCAGCACTGCTTCGCTCGCCGCGGCGCGGGGAAGATCGATCAGCTCTTCGCGCAAGGTTCCCGGCAACAGCCCGCAGGTGAGCGCGGGCGTGAACAGGCGCCCGTCAAGCTCGAGGAAAAGATTGGTACGGGTGCCT
>DASUZQ010000123.1:0-3928 GCA_036376815.1 Methyloceanibacter sp.
ATGGCGATGATGGTCGGCTTGGTCGTGCCGACGAGCCGCATGATCTGGGAGTCCTTGAGCTCGGGGTGGTTCTTCAGCAGCCAGAGAATGGCGTTCGGCCGATCCTGGCGGCGCGACACCGGCGTGTAGCGGGGTCCGCGCTTGGTCTTGACCTCCGGTACCTCGACCTTGGGCTCGGCGAGCTTCAGGCGATAGGAGCTGTCCTTCTCTGCCTTGGCGATCTCGTCGCGGGTGAGCTGGCCGGAGGAGATGGGGTCCATGCCCTTGATGCCGTGGGCGACGTCGCCGTCGGCGATGCCCTTCACTTCCAGCACATGCAGGCCGCAGAACTCGGCGATCTGCTCGAAGGTGAGCGAGGTATTGTCGACCAGCCAGACGGCGGTCGCTTTGGGCATGAGCGGGGTACGGTCCATAGGTCTTGCGATACCTGTAAGAAAAGGCCCGTCTCTCGACCCCTAAAGGCCACGAGAGCGAGCCAGATTCACATGAAGGGGAACGGCCTCTATATAAGGTCTGCTGCTTCTCTAGGCAAATGCTTCCAAGCCGTGGCCCCACGTTTTTCTTGTCGCTTCGCGCGGGTTCGATTCAGGCTTTCGCCGGGATGACGCTGGATCGCGGCTCCTGCCGGCTCTTAGCTTTCCACCACCAGCACGATCTTGCCGATGTGATCGGGGTCGTCGATGCGGGCATGCGCGGCGGAAGCGTCGGTAAGTTTGAACGTCGAGTCGATCACCGGCTTGAACTTGCCGTCCGCGATCAGCGGCCAGATCTTCTCCTCGACGGCGCGGGCGATGCGCGCCTTGGCCTCGGCGCTCTGGGCGCGCAAGGTCGAGCCGGTCAGCGTCAGGCGCCGCATCATCAGACGCATCAGATCGATCTCGACCTTCGAGGTCTTGAGGAAGGCGATCTGCACGATGCGCCCGTCAAGCGCCGCAGCGTACAGATTGCGCTCGATGTAGTCGCCGCCGACCATGTCGAGGATGACGTCGGCGCCATGGCCTCGGGTCGCCTCCTTCACCGCCTCGACGAAATCCTCGCTGCGATAGTTGATGGCGTGGTCGGCACCGAGCTCCTCGCAGGCCCGCACCTTCTCGGCGCTGCCTGCGGTCACCAGCACGTGCGCTCCGAAGAGCTTGCCCATTTGTATCGCGGTCGTGCCGATGCCGCTCGCGCCGCCATGCACGAGCAGCCATTCGCCCGGCTGCAAGCCGCCGCGCTCGAACACGTTGTGCCACACGGTGAACACCGTCTCGGGCAGAGCCGCCGCCTCGACCGGCGAGAGGCCGTCGGGCACCGGCAATGTCGCGCCTTCCGGCGCAACGCAATACTCGGCGTAGCCGCCGCCATTGGTCAGCGCGCAAACGGCGTCGCCCATTTTGTATCGCGTCGCGCCGCTCCCGCAGGCTACAACGTGCCCTGCGACTTCCAGCCCGAGAAGATCGGAGGCGCCTTTCGGCGCAGGAGAGAGGCCCAGCCGCTGAAGCACGTCGGGCCGGTTGACGCCGGCGGCCTTGACCGCGATGAGCACCTCGCCGGCAGCGGGGACCGGCAAGGGGCGTGTCCCCGGCACGAGCACTTCCGGTCCGCCGTGGCCCTTCGCTTCGATGACGGTCATGGTCTCAGGCAGCATCGATCTGTCCCTCTTCTCGTCGCGGCACTGGTGCTAGGATGCTTCGGCGGCAAAGGAAAGAGCGATGGATCTTGAAGATCTCGAACCGAAGAAAAAGAAGGCTTACGAGCTCGGCCAGGACTTGAGCAAACTCTCCTTGGGCGAGCTCGCCGAGCTCGTCGAGACGCTGAAGGCCGAGATTGCCCGGGTGGAAGCTGCAGGCGCGGCCAAGCAGGCTTCGCTGAGCGCCGCCGCCGCCGCCTTCAAGCGTTAACCATTCTTGCTAACTCCCTTTCTTTAGGTAAATCGGAGCTTAGCGTTAACTCGCTATTAGGAGGTTTGGGCTAGGTTTTCAGCCATCCAGTCCTCTGGATGTGAGTGGCCTGTCCACTCTGTTTGACGCCTCCCTGTTAACTTCCTGAGCCGCCGCATGGCGGCTCTTTTTTTGCCCCAATCGCTGGTCTAACGTGTCTTTCGACAAGCGGGCGAGTTTGCCGCTTGGCGCATAGCCGTGGGCACGGGCGTAGAGGGAGTAGCCGATGGCGGGGAAGTCTAGGCGCGGTGACGGCGTCACCGTTTCATTCGGCGCGAAATTTGCGCAATCAGACCAGTTCAAAACCGTCTTTCGCGAGGGCATGGCGCTCGTCGAGGCGGCCGCCACCTATCTCGACGGCGACGGGCGAAAGGAGGCACGCAAGCTGCAGCCGCCGCATTCGCTCGCCTATGCCACCGAGAGCATGCGGCTGACCACGCGGCTGATGCAGCTCGCCTCCTGGCTTCTGATCAGGCGCGCGGTGAGCGAGGGCGAGCTGACGCTCGATCAGGCGCTCGAGGAGCAGCGCAAGATCAAGCTTCCAGGCAAGGGAAGCGATCAGCCGACCCGGGACTTCAACGCCCTTCCGCCTCGCCTGAAAGAGCTGGTTGCCGAAAGCATCAAGCTGCAGGAACGCATCGTGCGGCTCGACCAGATGCTTGGGCTGGAGCAGGCGCCTTTAGAGGATGCCGATCACCCTTTGAGCACGCAGCTATCGCGGCTGCGCGCGGCCTTCGGCACCGACACCGACTAGCGGTCTATTTGAGGAAGCCTTCGTATTTCCGCTTGAAGCGGGTGAGCCGTCCGCCGCGGTCGATGAGATGCTGGCCGCCGCCGGTCCAGGTCGGGTGAGTCTTTGAATCGATGTCGAGCTTCAGCGTCTCGCCCTCCGCCCCGTAGGTCGAAGAGGTGACGAACTCGGTGCCGTCGGTCATCACCACTTTGATGCGGTGATACTTGGGGTGAATGTCCTTTTTCATGGCGATTTGCCTTGGAAACTGCGCTGTTTACGTTGAGGTCGAGCCTATAACGGAAGTTTGCCACGCGCACAAGGCTGCGCCGGAAGGGCGCGGACCTTTGATCTTTCGCTCCCCGCCTTCCTTCCGTACATTCCCCTCCGAGAATGAGGATACCCCCGCCCGTGACCGCAAAGCCCGACGGCCCGGACCTGGACCCCTTTCCTGCGTCAGAAGCAGCGGGCGAGGTCAGGCAAGGGCGTGCCTCGCTCCGCCCGCTGCTAGCGCTCAAACCCTATGTCTTGCGCTACCGGGGCATGATCGCGGCGGCGCTCGCCGCCCTCATCGTCTCGGCCGCGGCAACGCTCGCCGTGCCGCTTGCCGTGCGGCGCATGATCGATGTCGGCTTCAGCGGGGTCGAACCCGGCCTCGTCGACAAATATTTCGCAACCCTGCTCGGCGTCGGCCTGATCCTCGCCTTGGCAAGCGCCGCCCGCTTCTATTGCGTGAACTGGCTCGGCGAGCGCGTCGTGGCAGATATTCGCGCCGACATCTTCAAACACCTCACCGGCTTGAGCCCGGCCTTCTACGAGACGGCGCATTCGGGCGAGGTGATGTCGCGGCTGACCGCCGACACCACGCAGATTAAGGCGGCGGCGAGCACCACGATCAGCCAGGCCCTTCGCAACCTCGTCATCCTGGTTGGCGCCGTGGCCATGATGATCGTCACCAGCCCGAAATTGTCGTTGCTCGTGCTGATCGCCATTCCGATCATCGTGCTGCCGCTCGTCGCCTATGGCCGCGCGGTCCGGTCCCTCTCGCGTGCGGCGCAAGACAGCCTTGCGCACGCATCGGCCTATGCGAGCGAAAGCTTGACCCAGGTGAGGGTGCTGCAAGCCTTCACCCATGAGTTGGCTGCAGCCACGAGATTTGCGGGCGCTGTCGAGCGCGCCTTCGGGGCGGCAAAGGCTCGCACCAAAGCCCGCGCCGGGCTCACCGCGCTTGCCATCTTCCTCGTCTTTGCATCGGTCGTCGGCATTCTGTGGTACG
>DASUZQ010000124.1:0-3070 GCA_036376815.1 Methyloceanibacter sp.
CCTTCGCCGCCACCGCTGCAGCGCCTGCAATGGCCGAGCAGTTCGCCAACCCCTTCAGCCAGCGCTAGGACGAGGCGGCCGATCGGCCGCAACGGTGATCTCGATGACCACCAATCTCTTCCCCCTTCCCTATTGGGCACCCGCCTTCCAGCGGGTGCCCCTATCTCTTCGGCCGCTGGGCGAGACCTACGCCCTCAAGGAGCGCGGGCGAGCGCGCGAGCTCTCCCAAAGTTCAGATTCGCAGCAGAAGACATGGATAGGCAGAAGCCGTCCCCGGACCTGTTCCGGGGATCAAGCGAGGCCATGACAGGACAGTTTTGGCGTTACCGGGCAGCCCGTTTGCGGCGATCGACCTCGGCCTGGCTGACCTCGCCGGCCTTGACCAGCGCATTCACGCAGATCTTGGACAGATTGTGCCCGTTCCGGTCCATGCACGACCTGAGACCCGAGGTCTCGAGCCCGTATTCGCCGCAATATTGCTTGTAGTCGTCCTTGCAGGCCGTCTGCACCGCCTTGGTGATCGGCTGGGCTTGCGCCGCGCAGGCCAAGCAAGCGGCCGAAGCAAAAGCGACAAGCAGCTTAACGCGATAGGAATTCATCAACATGGCCTCCCCCGCCCCATTCAAACGCTCAATGAGAACGGGGGAGCTTAATGCGATTCCCGCGCAAATGCGCAGCCTCCTCCTAAAGAAAGTATGCTTGCTTGCATAAGCGCAACAGCGCGGACGAGTTGTGCTGGACGAGGATCTTCGTCCCACCCCCCGGCTGAGAGGAATGTCAGTTGGTTGCGCGGGACTGTTCTCTTTTTACCTTCCCCTTGCGGGGAGGTCCGACGACGCCACTTCTCGCGGCGTCGGGGTGGGGGGAGCTTTGCGCACGAACCGGTAGCACGCCTTGAAGGCATCCCACCCGCCGATCCCGGCAAGCCGGGCTCGCCACCCTCCCCATCAAGGGGAGGGATGATCCACTGCCGCGCACTTCGAAACAGCGCACCGCCCAGGGTCGAGCCCGGGCATGACGGCGTTCGGGTGGGCTAGCGGCCGAGCAGCTTCTTCTGCTGATCGACATATTCCTGCGAGACGTCGCCGGCCGCGATGAGCGCCTCGACGCACGCCTTCGTCATGTTACGGGCGTTCTGCTTGAAGCAGATGTCGAGCAGCTCGCTGCCGAGCCCATACTGGTTGCAGAACTTGTCGTACTCCCAGGCGCAGGCGTCCTGCACCGCCTTGGTGACGGTGACCGACTCGGCACGCGCGGCACCGGCAACTCCAAGCATCAAAGCAAACGCGACGAGCAGCGAAACGCGATAGGACATTGAATTTTCCCCCTGTTACTTAGCAAAACCGGGCAAACACTAGCAGAAAGTCGCAGGCCTGCTTAGAGCCTTTTGTGGTTAACAGGCTTGACGAAACTCGAGCAACCAGGAGAACCAGGCAGATGGTCACGCGCGGATTTACCGGACGGCAGCAAGCGCCCGACATCGCCAAGCGGCTGCCGCCTGGCCAGTCGCTCGTCGCGGACTTTCCCGTGCTGTCGGCCGGCCCCACGCCGCAGATCAGCCTCGGCGACTGGTCCTTCACGCTCAAGGTCGGCCCGAAGCCGGTCGCCAAATGGAACTGGGCCGAGTTCAACGCCCTGCCGAAGACCCACCAGATCCGCGACATCCATTGCGTCACCAAATGGTCGAAGCTCGACACCCCCTGGGACGGCGTGCTGGTCGACGACGTGCTCAAAGCCGCCGGCATCGACGAGCCGCCCACCAAGTTCATCCTGGCGCACTCCTTCGACGGCTATTCCACCAACGTGCCGGTTGAAGATCTCGTCGGCGGCAAGGCGATGATCGCGCTCCGCTATGACGGCAAGCCTATTCCGCCCGACCATGGCGGGCCGGCGCGGCTCTTCGTGCCGCATCTCTATTTCTGGAAGTCGGCGAAATGGGTGAGCGGCTTGCAGTTCACGAAAACCGACGAGGCCGGCTTCTGGGAGCTCCGTGGCTATCACATCTATGGCGATCCCTGGCGCGAGCAGCGCTTCACCGGTGACTGAGGCGGTACCCTCTAAAGCGCCGGAGCCGAAGCTCCGTTGGCAGGAGGCGAAAATCGCCGCGATCATGCCCGACACGCCACGGGTGAAGAGCTTCCTGCTCGCGCCGTCGGCGCCCTTTCTTTTCCGCGCCGGGCAGCATGTCGATGTGCGGCTCACCGCACCGGACGGCTATCAGGCCGAGCGCAGCTATTCCATTGCCTCGGCACCGGAAGCCACCGCGGCAATCGAGCTCGCCATCGAGCGGCTCGACGACGGCGAGGTCTCGCCCTCCTTCCATGACGTGGCTGAGGTCGGCGACGCGATCGAATTGCGCGGGCCGATCGGCGGGCATTTCGTCTGGGAGGTGAAAGACGGCGGGCCGCTGCTCCTGCTCGGCGGCGGCTCTGGCATCGTGCCGCTGATGTCGATGCTGCGCCACCGCGCGGCTGTCGGATCGCGCGTGCCGGCGCTGTTGCTGTTCTCGTCGCGCACCTGGGAGGAGGTGATCTTCCGCGACGAGCTTCTCGCGCTCGATGTCAGGAATGACGGCTTTCATCTCGCGCTCGCGCTCACCCGCGACCAGCCTCGACGTGAGCAGGACTTCGGCCGCCGGGTCGATGCCGCCATGGTGGCCGCGCTTGTCGGCAGGCTGCCCGAGCCGCCGCGCCACGTCTTCATCTGCGGCGGAAATCCGTTCGTCGAGGCTGCCGCCCAAGGCGCCATTGAGGCGGGCGTCGCGCCTTCCATGATCCGCACCGAGCGCTACGGCGGCTGAGGCACGGCGCACAAGCAGAGGGGCCGCTCACGAAGAGCGGCCCCTCGCGTTGGGCTAGCCTACGCGCCCCACTACTCCTTGGAGCTCTCGGTCCCTAGACTCGGGTTTGGCTTGGAGGTGTCGGCCGCGGACGAGCCCGGAGGCGCTGAGCTTTGCTCCTTGGCTCCAGCCGACTGGTCGGCGCTGCCCTGATCCGGGTTCATCGCGCCTTCGCTCGGCTTGGTGGCGCTCGCCGCACCTGACGACGGAGGCGCCGAGCTCTGCTCGGCC
>DASUZQ010000125.1:0-7002 GCA_036376815.1 Methyloceanibacter sp.
GCCCGTACCAATCTCGCTATTGGCAGTACTATGCGCCGATCTGCCACCCGCTATAGGCCGCGCGCCTAGTAGAGCAGGAAGTTCCGCCTGATGTCGGTGAACTCGGCAACGCCGGGGCGCCAGCTCGCGACGATCTCCTCAAGCGGCGTTTCCTCCTCGATCTCCTCTCTGAGGGCTGGCGAGCCCGCGAGTATGTCGATCGGCATCTTGTCGTGCTCGTATTCGTAAGGAGGATCGCGCCAGGCGAAGCGATCAGGCGCCGAGCCGTAACATTCGCGGAGCAGCGACACGCCGGCCTTCACCGGCAGAAACGCTTCGCGGCTGGTGACATGGATCTGGCAGCCGCCGCAGGTGATCCGGGCGTGCTTCTGGAAGGTCGGCTCGAAGGTCACCGACCGGAAATGCACGCCCTTCAGTCCCACCCGGTTCATGCGTTCGGCAAGTTTGTCGCCGTCGAGCCAGGGCGCGCCGATCAGCTCGAAAGGCCGCGTGGTGCCGCGTCCCTCTGACAGCATGGTGCCTTCGTAGAGCACGGTGCCCGGATAGACGATCGCCGTGTCGAGAGTCGGCATGTTCGGCGACGGCATCACCCAGGGCAGATCGGTCGCGTCCCAGTACATGTCGCGCGACCAGCCCTCCATGGGAAAGACTTCGAGCGCGGCGTCGATGCCGTGATGCTCGTTGAACAGCTTCGCGAGCTCGGCCACGGTCATGCCGTGGCGCATGGGCATGCGGAACTGGCCGACGAAGGATTCAAATCCGGGCTCCAGCGTCGGACCTTCCACTTGCGTCCCGCCGATGGGGTTTGGGCGGTCGCACACAATCACGGGCAGCCCATGACGTGAAGCGGCACGTAGGCAGTTCGCCATGGTGTAGATGAAGGTGTAGATGCGCGCGCCCACGTCCTGCAGATCGATGACCAGCACGTCGATGAGATCGAGCATCTCCTTGGTCGGCTCGCGCGTCTCGCTGTAGAGGGAGAAGATCGGCACGTTGCGCCGCCGGTCCTTGGCGTGCGGGGTCTCGATCATGTTGTCCTGCAGGTCGGAGCGGTAGCCGTGCTGCGGCCCGAAGATCGCGGTGAGCTTGTAGCGGTTTGAGTGGTTCAAGCGATCGACCACGTGCCGGAAGTCATGGTCGATCGAGGCTGGATTGGCTAGCACGCCAACGCGCAGTCCATTCAGGCGGGATGAGGCGAGCAGTTGTTCAGAGCCGAGCAGCATGGGCGTTGCTTAATCAAGCGCCCCTGCCAACGCCAGCAAAAAGGGCCTGCCGAGGCAGGCCCTTTGCTTCAGGGGTCGAAGAAGCGGCGGCTCAGGCCGCGTCGACCAGGATGATCTCCGAGTCTTTCAGGGCGGTGATCTTGACCACCGACTCATCCTCGATGGCGGCGCCGTCCCGTGCCTTAAGGCTTACGCCGTTCACCTCGACCTCGCCTTCAGCCGGCACGAGATAGCCGTGGCGGCCCGTGCCGAGGGTGTATTCGGCGGTCGCGCCCGCCTTCAGCGTGGCGCCGAGCACGCGGGCTTCGGCGCGGATCGGCAGGGCATCGGCGTCGGTACCGAAGCCACTCGCCAGCACCACGAAGGAGCCTGCGCGGTCGTCCTTGGGAAAGGGCTTGGCGCCCCATGACGGCTTGCCGCCCTCGCGGTCCGGCTCGATCCAGATCTGGAAGATGCGGGTGGTCTCCGGCTCCCGGTTATATTCGGCGTGACGGATGCCGCTTCCGGCGCTCATCACCTGGACGTCGCCGGCTTCGGTGCGTCCCTTGTTGCCGAGGCTGTCCTCATGGGTGATGGCCCCGTCGCGGACATAGGTGATGATCTCCATGTTGGCGTGCGGATGCGGCGGGAAGCCCGTGTGCGGGGCGATCTCGTCGTCGTTCCACACGCGAAGGGCGCCCCAGCCCATGCGCTCGGGGTCGTAATAGCCGGCAAAAGAGAAATGATGCTTGGCCTTGAGCCAGCCGTGGTCGGCTCCGCCAAGGCCATTGAACGATCTTACCTCGATCATGTCGTTACCCTCCGCGCCGTGCTCGGCGCTGTTGCATGGCCCTTAGATAGGGTGCAGGATCGGCGCATAAAGAGAAACTTCAGAAACTCATCGTTTCCAGTTATGCCAAAGCTGCCTGATCTCGAGGGGCTCGCTATCTTCGCCAAGATCGCCGAGCTCCGTTCCTTTGCGTTGGCCGCCAAGGATCTCGAGCTGTCAAAGGCCACAGTGTCCAAGGCGGTCGCCCGGCTGGAAAAGAGGCTCGGCGCGCGGCTGTTCAATCGCACGTCCCGCCGGCTGGCCCTGACCGACGCAGGCCAGCGCCTGCAGAACCGCGCCGCGCGCATCTTGGCGGAAGGGGAGGCCGCGGAAAGCGACGCGCATGCCCAGTCCGCCACCCCGCGCGGGCTCGTACGGCTTGCGGCGCCCATGTCCTTCGGCCTTAGAGAGGTGGCGCCGATCCTGTCGGAGTTCCTTGCCGAGTACCCCGAAGTTTCGGTCGATCTGCATCTGAGCGATGAGCTGGTCGACCTGATCGGGGCCGGCTTCGACGCCGCCTTGCGCATCGCCGCGCTGCCGGACTCCTCCTTGCGGGCGAGGCGGCTCCGTAGCGTGAGCCGCTATCTCGTCGCAGCACCCTCCTATCTCAAGCAACATGGACGCCCCGCCCACCCAAGCGACCTCATGCGCCATGCCTGCCTCTGCTACGCCTATCTGCCGACGCCTGACGTCTGGCCGTTCGTCAACAAGGCTGGGGAAGAGGTGCAATTGCGGCCGAACGGCCCGCTCAGGGCCAACAATGCCGACGCTCTCGCACCGGCGCTGCTTGCCGGTCTCGGGCTCGCCGTGCAGCCTGATTTCGTGGTCGGCGATGCGATAAAGGACGGGCGGCTCGAGCTGGTGATGCCGGACTGGAGCCCGCCGCCGATCGCGCTTCATCTGGTCATGCCGCCAGGGGGCCCAAGGCCCGCGCGGGTCGAAGCGCTGGCCGCTTTCCTCAGCGAGCGTCTGGCTGCCTGAGCTGTGGTCACTGGCTGAGCGGTTCACTTAAACGCAATGCGGCGTTTGATTTCCGGCGGGATCGCGGACGATACTCGGCGCGCTGGGGGTGATGGATGGCGGAGAGCAGGGGATTTCACATCGGGCGGCGCTTCTGGGCTCTTGTCGGGCTCGCTGCCCTGTTGGTCTATATCGCCTGGATCGGCGCTCCCTACCTCCGCTCCGTCGTGGTGCGCGACGCGGCGGTGACCACGTGGATCAACACGACGTCAGCGCCCATCGATGGCTTCCTTGCAGGCAAGCCGCTGCATGTCGGCGACAGCGTCGGAAAGGACGGGCTGATAGCCACCATCGAGAATCCTCTTCAGGATGCGACGCCGGTGGTCCGGGCCGAGGCCGATCTCGACAAGGCGAAGCAACGTGTCCGGAGCTTGCAAGAGCCGACGACAGGTCTCGAAGCCGACGTCGCGGCACGCGCCGCCATGGAACTTGCCGATGCCAAGGTCGAGGCGGAAGGCGCGGAGAAAATTCTCGCCAGCGTCAAGAGCGCCTACGAAGCCGCCAGGTTTCAGCCGGTCAAGGCGCCGCCGGACGCCTATGTCTGGAGTCTGATCGCGGCTCCCGGCGACTTCGTGCGCGCCGGCGCGCCGGTCGCGACCTGGGTCGATTGCAGCTTCATGCTTGTCGACGTGCCGGTATCGGATGTCGAGCTCGCGCTGTTGCGGACCGATGCACCGGCCCGCATCGTCATTGAGGGTGACCCAAAGGTTCGCGACGGCAAAGTCTATTTGACGCGCGGCGCTGCGGCGACCATCGGCGCGGACGATCTCGCCGCGCTTGCCAAGGGCCGGCATGCCGGGATCGGGCAGGTCCTCGTCCAGTTCCAGCCATCCGCCGCCGACATCTGGGAATGCCCGATCGGCGCTGCCGCCTATGTCGACTTTCCGGACATCGGCGTCCTCGACGTCTTGCGCGCCAGGCTGCGGCTCTAGCACCTCAGATGGCAAGCGGTCCCCAAGTCACTCCGGAGCAGCTGGCACAAGAGCGTTCGATCCGTTTCGCGCTCCTCGCCGATCTCGGCGTGCTTGCGCTCGCGCTTCCGGTCGGCCTTCTCGGCGGGTCACTTACCATCAAGGCGGAAGCCATTCGCTTTGTCCTTGGGATGTCGATCGAGATTTTTGCCTACACGGTGATGTGGCGCCTGCATCGCGGCAGGCTGCAGGACCTCGAGTTTGGCGGCGGCAAGCTCGAGCAGATCGCCAATCTCGTTACCGGCCTCGGCATGCTCGGTGCCGCAGCCTGGATCGCCACCAAGGCAATGGCGATCGTCAGCGGGCATGGTGAAGTCGGCACCCCGCTTGGGCTCGCGCTCGCGGCGATGGTTGGCGCCCTCAACGCTTATATCAACTTCCTCGCCTGGGACCGTATGCGCCGCGCTGCGGCCGGCGAAAGCAGCCTGGTCATGGATGGGCAAGTGAACGCGCGGCGGGTCAAGCTCATTTGCTCGCTGGTCGTGCTGTTCACGATGACCGCGGCGGCGCTTTCCACCGACAATGTCGTGGTAGCTTCCGCCGACGCGGCGGGCTCGGTGTTCGTCGCAGCCTTCATGGTGATCAACGGCAGCGACATGCTGCGCACCGGTATCCCCGATCTTCTCGACCGCTCAGCGGGCAAGACCGTCCGCGAAACGGTCGATCGCGTGCTTGCGGACAATGCCCGAGACTATCAGCGGCTCGACCGCGTCAGGTCGAGGCGCTCAGGCCGCGTCGTCTTTGTCGAAATCGTGCTGAGCTTCGAGCCGGGATTGACCATCGCCGAGGTCAACCGGCGCATCGCCACGCTCAAGCAATCCATGGCGAACGAGATCGAGCACGCCGACATCTCGATCCTCACCACCGGCGCCGCGATCGCTTGAGCCTGACTGCCGCATGCAGAGCAGGCCGAGCCCCCGCTAACCGCAAGGCAAGCATCGATCGGCCCCGCGCCAAGCTCGATTTGATGGCCCAAATCAAAGCCTGAATGGCGGCTTTTCAGGAAATGCCAAGCGATGATCAACACCATAGCGCCTCGCTATTGGACCTTAGGGCCGGCCAGGCGCCTAATCGGCATGACAGAGCTGGAGCCGGGAGTGAAGCAGTTTAGGAGAATGCATGGTCTTGGGCCGGTTCGCCTGACCGAGGGCAACATTGGCGCGGGAGCACAGTTTGCCGATGACGACTCCCGTGTTTCATACGCTCGAAGAGGCCTTCTTCTATTGCCGCGACATGGACGCTTCCTTGCGCGACCGTCTCGAGACCTTCTCGGCGGCGGCGCGGGTCTTGCGTCCGGCGATGCAGGAGGCCGTGGACCGACTGGTCGCGCGGCTCATGGCGAGCGACCTCGGCAATGCCGTCCCGCAGATCGGCGATCCGATGCCGCCGTTCATTCTGCCGGACGAGAAGGGGGATCTCGTCAGCCTGGCCGGCCTGTTGCGAGTAGGGCCGGTCGCCGTCACCTTCCACCGCGGCCATTGGTGCCCCTATTGCCGCATCAACACCAAGGCTCTCGCCGAGGCACAAACCCGGATTGCCGCGGAGGGAGCGCAGATCGTGGCAATCGTGCCCGACCGCCAGCAATTCGCGAGCGCGCTCAAGCGCGAGTCGAACATGCATTATCCGGTGCTCACCGACATGGACAACGGCTATGCGCTTTCGCTCAATCTCGCGATCTGGGTCGGGGCCGAATTGCAGGAGCTGATGTCGGCGTCGGGCCGGGATCTTCCCCGCTACCAAGGCAACAGCGCCGGGGTCCTGCCGATGCCTGCGAGTTTCGTCGTCGATGCGGACGGCTACATACGCGGACGATTCATCGATCCGGACTACCGGAAGCGGATGGCGATCGAAGATCTGCTTCAGGCGATCAGGAGCGCCCGCGTCTTGCGGCCAATCCCGCCCTGGTAGATCCGTTGCTTAGGCCGGATCGCGCCTACCCATTTTCGGCCCTAAGTGCTATTGAGAACCGAGGGGTAAAACGTAACAATTCAGGGTCCTTACGGATTGGCGGCCGCGCGGCAGCCAGGACGAGGGGAGCTTGCAAATGACGGTCAAATCGCTCAACGAGGCGCTGCACGAGGCCTATGTCCAGGCCCGCGACATGGATGCGTCGCTTGGTGAGCGGCTGCAGACCTTCGCCGACGCGGTGCGCCGCCTTGGCCCGCATTTTCAAGAGGCAGTGGACAGGCTGGTCGCGAGGCTGAAAGAGCAGGGCGTAGGCGAGACCGCGCCCAAGCCCGGCGAGCCGATGCCGCTCTTCGTCCTGCCCGACGAAGCCGGGCACCTCGTCAGCCTCGACACGCTGCTCGACAAGGGGCCGGTCGCCATCACCTTCCATCGCGGTTATTGGTGCCCCTATTGCCGCATCAACACCCGCGCGCTCGCCCAAGCGCAAGACAAGATCGCGGCGGAGGGCGGGCAGATCGCCGCCATCATGCCGGACCAGCAGCATTTCACCGCCGAGCTCAAGGCCGAGCACGACGCGCCATTCCCGATCCTCACCGACATGGACAACGGCTACGCCATGTCGTTGAACCTCGCCTTCTGGGTGGGCGCCGAGATGCAGGAGCTGATGACCGGCGCCGGCTGGGACGTGTCGCGCTCGCAAGGGAGCGACACCTGGCTGTTGCCGATCCCCGCCACCTTCGTGGTCGGCACCGACGGCGAGGTGAAGGCGCGCTTCCTCGATCCCGACTACCGCAAGCGCGTTGCGGTCGAGGACCTGATCGAAGCCCTCAAGAGCGCGCAGTAGCGGATAGCGCTGTTCCGATCAGTCGAGCGGCGTCAGCGGAAATAGATCTGGATCGAGAAGTTGGATTTGACGCCTGGAGGCGGCGGCGGGAAAGGTGCTGCGCTCCTCACCGTGGCGATCGCCGCCTGATCGAGCGCAGGCTTGCCGCTTGAGCGGACGACCTGCACGGCCTGCAGTCCTCCGGCCGGTCCGATGCTGAAGGCGACCGTGGCGCTGCCGCCGCCCTGC
>DASUZQ010000126.1:0-2287 GCA_036376815.1 Methyloceanibacter sp.
CGGGGTCGATGAGGGCACGCCGCTGCCCCGCTCGATCGTCGAGTTCTATTACAAGTCCGACAAGCTCGGCGACCCCATGGTCACCGAGGAGCACATCACCGCGTTCGGCTGGGCCAATCCGCAGGAGCTCGACGACATCATGTCGCTCGCGCTTCGCATTAACGACTTCCTCTCAGGCCTGTTTCTCGGCGTCGGCATCAGGCTCGTCGATTTCAAATGCGAGTTCGGCCGGCTGTGGGAGAACGAGCAGATGCGTATCGTGCTTGCCGACGAGATTTCGCCTGATTGCTGCCGGCTGTGGGACGTCGAGACGCAGAACAAGCTCGACAAGGACCGCTTCCGCCGCGACATGGGCGGCCTGGTCGAGGCCTATCAGGAGGTCGCGCGCAGGCTCGGACTGCATGTCGACAATCCGATGCGGGTGAAGACAGGCCCGGTGCTGGTGCGCTCGAAATAGGACCGAGGCTCGTGAAGGCGCGCATCACCATCACCTTGAAGCCGGGGGTTCTGGACCCGCAAGGCAAGGCGATCGAAGGTGCGCTGCACGCCCTTGGCTTCGGCTCCGCCGGCAATGTGCGCCAGGGCAAATATATCGAGGTCGAGGTGGCCGAGAAGGACCCGGCGCGCGCACGCGCCGAGGTCGAGCGCATGTGCAAGGAGCTCCTCGCCAACACCATCATCGAGAACTACGCCTATGAGCTCGAGGCGGCTTAATCGCGCATGAAAGCTGCGGTCATCGTCTTCCCCGGATCGAATTGCGACCGCGACGCAGCGGTGGCGCTTGAGGCGGCGACGGGTCGCGCGCCCGCCATGGTCTGGCACGGCGACGCGGAGCTGCCGCAAAGCGACCTCATCGTCCTTCCCGGCGGCTTCTCCTATGGCGACTATCTCCGCTCGGGCGCCATGGCGGCGCATTCCCCTGTCATGCGCGAGGTGATCAAGCGGGCAAAGGCGGGGACGCCCGTCCTAGGCATCTGCAACGGCTTCCAGGTGCTGACCGAGGCGCGGCTGCTTCCCGGCGTGCTGATGCGCAACGCAACGCTCAAATTCATCTGCAAGTACGTGCATCTCCGCGTGGAGCGCACCGATACGAGCTTCACCGGCCGCTACGACAAAGGCCAGGTGGTCAAGTTCGCCATTGCGCACAAGGACGGCTGCTACTTCGCCGACAATGAGGCGCTTGCCCGCCTCGAAGGCGAGGGCCGCATCGCCTTCCGCTATTGCACCCCGCAAGGCGAGGTGACCGCTGAGGCCAATCCCAACGGGTCCCGGCGCAACATCGCAGGCATCTACAATGAGACAGGAACTGTCCTGGGGCTGATGCCGCATCCTGAGCGCCTGGCTGACCCGGCATTGAGCGGCACCGACGGCGCCAAGATGTTCAAAGGCCTGGTGGAAAGCCTCGCCGCGTAGTGGGTTTCGTCATTGCCGGGCTTGACCCGGCAATCCATTCCGTTAGGGCTTCAGCTCGCGTTTTGGATCCCGCCGCAGCCAATCGATTCGCTTCCTCAGCATGAACAAGCCCGCCCCGAAGATCACGCCGGACCTGGTCGCCGAGCATGGCTTGAGTTCCGACGAATACCGGCTGCTCGCTGCCGTGCTCGGGCGCGAGCCATCGCTGACCGAGCTCGGCATCTTCTCGGTCATGTGGTCGGAGCACTGCTCCTACAAATCCTCGCGGGTGTGGTTGAAAAGACTGCCGACCAAGGGCCCGCAGGTGATCCAAGGCCCGGGCGAGAACGCAGGTGTGGTCGATCTCGGCGACGGCCAGGCGGCCGTGTTCAAGATGGAGAGCCACAATCACCCCTCCTTTATCGAGCCTTATCAGGGGGCCGCGACCGGCGTCGGCGGCATTATGCGCGACGTGTTCACCATGGGCGCGCGGCCGGTTGCCAACATGAATGCGCTCCGCTTCGGCGCAGCCGACCACGCCAAGACCCGCCACCTCGTCGCTGGTGTCGTGTCGGGCATCGGCGACTACGGCAATTGCATGGGCGTCCCCACCGTGGGCGGCGAGACCAATTTCGATGCGCGCTACAACGACAACATCCTGGTCAATGCCATGACCGTCGGCCTCGTCGATGCCAAGCGCATCTTCAAGTCGGCGGCGAAGGGCGTCGGTCTGCCTGTGGTCTATGTCGGATCAAAGACCGGGCGCGACGGCATTCACGGCGCCACCATGGCCTCGGCAGAGTTCGACGAGGCGTCGGCCGAGAAGCGTCCGACGGTGCAGGTCGGCGATCCCTTCACCGAGAAGCTGCTGCTGGAAGCTTGCCTCGAGCTGATG
>DASUZQ010000127.1:0-2455 GCA_036376815.1 Methyloceanibacter sp.
TTCATCCTCGGCAAGAGCCAGATCTTCACGCCGGAGGTCATCAACGACATCCATGTGAAGTCGGAGCTCGGCCGCTACCGTATGCGCGGGTTCTCGCTGTTCAAGAAGATCCCGCATTGGGACGACCTGACCTTCTTGCCCGGCACGCTGACGCGCTTCGTCATCGAGGGCTATCGCGAGAAATGCGACACCAAGACGGTGATCGGGCCGCGGGCCAAGCGGCCGATGACTCTGGACATTCCCGTCTATGTCACCGGCATGAGCTTCGGCGCCCTGTCCTACGAGGCGAAGATCGCGCTCGCCCGCGGCGCTACCATGGCCGGCTCCGCCACCTGCTCGGGCGAAGGCGGCATGATTCCGGACGAGCGGCGCTACTCGATGAAGTGGTTCTATCAGTGCATTCAGTCGCGCTACGGCTTCAACCCGCATCATCTGCGGTTGGCGGACGCTTGCGAGTTCTTCATCGGCCAGGGCTGCAAGGTCGGCCTTGGCGGACATCTGATGGGCCAGAAGGTGACCGATCAGGTGGCCGAGATGCGCTCGCTCCCCGCCGGCATCGATCAGCGCTCTCCGGCGCGCCATCCAGACTGGCTCGGCCCCGACGATCTTGCCCTCAAGATCGAGGAGGTGCGCGAGGCGACCAATTGGGAAATCCCCATCCAGCTCAAGCTCGGCGCGGCGCGCGTCTATGACGATGTGCGCATGGCGGTGAAATGCGGGCCTGACTCGATCTATATCGACGCCATGGAAGGCGGCACCGGCGCCGGACCGCATATCGCCACCGAGGACACGGGCGTTCCGGGCATCGCCGCCATCCGCCAGGCGCGCCGCGCCATCGACGAGCTCGGCAAGCGCGGCGAGATCAGCCTCGTCTATGCCGGCGGCATTAGGAACGGCGGCGACGTGGCAAAGGCCATGGCGCTCGGCGCCGACGCGGTCGCCATCGGGCACTCGGTGCTGATGGCGCTCAACTGCAACAAGGAGATTCCTGAGTCGGACTTCGAGAACGAGATCGGGGTTCCCGCAGGCTATTGTTATCATTGCCATACCGGGCGCTGTCCGGTCGGCGTCGCCACGCAGGACCCTGAGCTGCGCAAGCGCCTCGATCCCGACGAGGCGGCGGAGCGCGTCTATAATTTCCTGCACACGCTCACGCTCGAAGCGCAGATGCTGGCGCGCGCCTGCGGCAAGACGAGCGTGCATAGCCTCGAGCCTGAAGACCTTGCCGCGCTCACCATGGAAGCCTCGGCCATGGCGCAGGTGCCGCTTGCCGGCACCGACTACACCGTCGGCGTGGACAATTATCACAAAATCGGATGAGCGGAGCCTGCGCGATGGCCGACAAGAGCAGCAAGAACGGCAAGGGCGGCAAGAAGCCCAAAGACAAGAGCGACGTCGACAAATATCTCAAGGACGCCGCCGGTCTCGACACCGCGCGCGAGCAGCTGATCGGACAGCACATCGGCTATCGCTACGACGTCAACCTCCTTCCCGACTACGAGCGGCTTACGCCTTACCTCAAGGCCTATATCGAATTCATGGGCTGGGACGACCTTAATTGGCTCGAGGATGTGCATATGGGCTACGAGGCCGGCGAACCCGCCATCTTCGATCGCAACATCAATGGCTGGGTGCGCATTCCGAAGTCGATGACGTTGCCCGACAATCAGCAGGATCGCGACATGCTGGCGCGCGAGCTGCTCGTGCGTTTCCAAACTTCGCCGCATCATCCTCTGATGCAGCTGAACAAGGCGTATCGGAAGTTCTAGACCGGGCGTGACGTTCGGCGGGCGGGCGCTGGGTCGGCTTCAACCGAGAGCCAGTCTGGCCTGAATTCGAGGACATGCACATTGTCAGACAGGGCTGGATTGAACAGGCGGTTGTGCCAGATCGCTGCTTCGCGAGCGGCATGCCCGGATTTCAAAGCGCGCACCTCAGCGGCGATGCGGTAGCTTTGTCTCGACTGGACGAATTCGAGCACGCAGGCGCCTTCCTCAAGCAGCGCATCGGCAAGTGCGGCGTCGCGAGGCAGCACCGTGACCAGCCTGTCGCTGAAGGTCTCGGGCCCCTGAAAAAAATCGGCCTGGAGGAAGGTCAAGGCGCGCTCGTAAACGTCGCGCGGGTCCGGCGTCTTCATCACCTGAAAGCGGAAGAAGGCCGTGCTCTCCTCGGGCTCGCTGGGGATGAGCAGCACGGTCAAGGCCGGCGCGAGCTCCCGACCCTTCGGATCGAGGACGCGCGGGCGCATGCCGGGAGAAGGGCGGCCGGCATGTTCGCGCATGGCAACCTGCCGGATACGGCATTGCCAGGCGAGAAAATGATCGCGAAGGCTTTCGCGGGACGGTTGTTTTGCCATCGTTGCTCGATCGGGCGAATTTACCTAGAGGAAATCTTATTTCACGGTGGTTGACGGCGTCATGCCTGCCGCCCTAGCATTTCTGCATGGGTAACTGGG
>DASUZQ010000128.1:0-2247 GCA_036376815.1 Methyloceanibacter sp.
CGGCCGCCTACGACCAGGGCTTCATGGACGACCTGGTGAGTCCCTGTGCCGGAGTGTTCCGCGACAACAACCTCCGCGAGGACATCTCGCTTGAGAAGATGGCAGAGCTGAAGCCCGTCTTCGACCGCCCCGATGGCACCATCACGGCCGCCAACTCCACGCCGCTCACCGATGGTGCCTCGACCGTGCTGATCGCCTCAGAGGAATGGGCTGCGAAGCGCGGCATTCCAGTGCAGGCCTATCTAACGCTTGGGCGCACCGCCGCCGTCGACTACGTGGCGGGCGAGGGGCTTCTGATGGCCCCGACTGTCGCCGTCAGCGACCTCCTGAAGGAGAGCAACCTGACACTCCAAGACTTTGATTTTTATGAAATTCATGAGGCCTTCGCCGCCCAGGTGTTGGCCACCTTGAAGGCCTGGGAATCGGACGATTATTGCCGCAACCGGCTCGGGCGCGACCGGGCGCTTGGCTCGATCGACAGGGCAAAGCTGAACGTCAAAGGCTCGAGCATCGCCTTCGGCCATCCTTTTGCCGCGACCGGCGCCCGCATTCTGGCAGTTCTCGCCAAGCTGTTGCATACTGAAGGTGGCCGTCGCGGCCTGATTTCGGTGTGCACGGCAGGGGGCATGGGTGTCGCGGCGATCCTGGAAGGAACGGGATCGCGGGAACCGGCGCGGGGGACAATGCCTTGAAGTGGCGTAGACCAAGGGGCGCGGAGCCATACAAAGGCCTTATAAAGGCCCGATTAGGAACCGGGGGCGTAAGCTTAAATATTGCCGGCGTCATTTGCGTCGTCGGCGCGGCAGTTTTGGAGGAGGTGCTTTTATGAAGCATCGGACATTCGCCCCGGCAATCGGAGCCCTGGCCGCCCTGTTTGTGGCAGCCGGTGTGCCCTCTTACGCCTCTGCCGCCGACCCATCCGGCATTTGGGCCAAGGATGACGGATCGGCGAAGATGGAGGTTAAGAAATGCGGCCGCGGCATCTGTAGCAAGATCGTCTGGCTGAGGGACCCCAACGATTCGCGCGGGCGGCCGCTGCATGACGCCCGGAACGAGATTACCTCGATGCGCGACCGGCCGATCATCGGCCTTTCCTTGTTCTCCAACATGGTGCCGATCGATTCGAGCACCTGGCAGGGCAGCGTCTACAATCCCGAAGAGGGAAAGATCTATACCGACGTCAAGGTGACGCTCGCTTCGCGCAACCAGATCGTGCTCAAAGGCTGCAAGGCTTGGCTGCTCTGCGGCGAGAAATACTGGACACGGTCCAAGCTTCCGCCAACCGAGGCTGAACCGGAGCCCATTGAAGTGAAGGCGCCGGCCGAGCCGGTTGAGCCTGCCGATCAAGCTGCCCCGGACGGGCAAAAACCGATCGAGGTCAAGGCAACGGAGCCGCCGCCCATGGACATGGCTCCGAAGGCGCCCATGGACATGGCTCCCAAGTCTAAGCCGGAGCCTGCGCCCATCGTGGAGGCCAAGCGAGAGACGATCGCCGAACCGCCGGCGCCGAAGCCGATCACCGAGCCGCTTGCCGTGGAGCCGTCATCGGAAGCGACAACGGTCGAGGCAGGGGTCTCGGTCGCTCCTCCCAAGCAAAGATCGGCGTCGCCCGCATCCCAGCACAACGCCGTGGGGCTTGGGCTGGTCGCCGCGCCGACAAGTCACCCCGATCCATTGCCGCTCACCGGCGACAACGTCTCGAGCATGATCGTGATGACCAAGCCCGCGCCGGTGGCTGCCACGCCGGCACCTGCTGCGCCCGCGCCAGAGGTCAACGAGGCGAGCGTCGAAGCGGCCGCCGTTGACAATGAGCCATCGGCGCCGCCGCCCGCCGCGAAGCCAAAGCCGAAGCCGAGGACGCTATCGGCCGATGCCTCCGAGTCCGCCTCTGCAGCAGGAGAGCCGCGCGTGGTCGCGGTGAAGCCGAAGCCGAAGGTCGTGAAGCCGAAAGAGCCCGAGGAAGTTCTGCCCTGGCTTCGGCCGCGCTACTAGGCAGTCGCGTTCACTTAAGCTGATCGGCTTTTCGCCGCCCGCTCGGCGCGCAGCTCTTTCTTGGAGTGCTTGCCAACGAGCGTCTTAGGGAGCTCATCGCGGAACTCGATCTCGGCCGGCAACTCGATTTTCGACAGTCTCGGCCGTAGAAACTCGAGCAGCTGCGCCTGGGTGGCCCGCTCTCCCTCCTTCAACTTGACGAAGGCCTTCGGCGCCTCTCCCCGATAGGCATCGGGAATGCCGATCACCGTCACC
>DASUZQ010000129.1:0-2880 GCA_036376815.1 Methyloceanibacter sp.
AGGCTGCGCGCATAGGCGCGGTCGAGGGCCAGTTGCAACGGCTGGTTGATCGTATCGAAGCCACGCCCGCTCAGATCGAGCGGACGGCAACAAAGGCGGCGCAGGAGACGGCGAGGCTCGTCAGCGAGATCGGACTTGGCAAGCCGAGCGCTGCCGAGCGGCTCGATTCGCTCCACCGCGACATCGTGGCCATGAATGAGCGCAACCTTGCCACCGACGACCGCCTCGTCGACACGCTTACGGCGATGCACGAGTCCTTGAAAGGGCTCATGCAGCGGGAGCGCGACAAAGCGGCGGCAACGGCCGCGCGCGAGGCCCCGCCGCGCGTGGAGCCTGCTGCAAGCGAGGCCGGCCCTGCCGATTTCGCTCAAAGCCGGCAGCCGGTGGCGGCCGCACAGATCCAAGCAGCCGAGCCGCCTCGCCAGCGCACCACGTTCATTCGGGATATTCCCTTCGAGTCGACCGAGGACTTGGTTGTCGCCGCCCGTCGCGCCGCGCAAGCCGCTGCCGCCCGTGCTGAGGAACGGAATGCCCTGCCCCAGCGAAAGGTACGAGCCACGGCCGAAACCAAGCCAAGCGAGGAGCCGGGGCGGCACAAGGTCTCGCTTCTCATGGTGGCCGCTGCGATCCTGCTCATGATCAGCGCCGCGTTGCTCCTGACCAGGCTCAAGTTGAAACCGGATTTTGACGGTCCTCCACCAGCGGCCGAGCAGAGCATGCCGGCACCGGCCGCCGAGGCGCCTCCCTTGCCCGACACGCCGCTCCAGACCGAAGTCACTCCGTCGCCTGAGGGCGAGTCCATGCCCTCCGGCGCGGCGACACCTGAAGTTCTCCCGGAGCCGGAAACGCCCGACGCCGCGCCCTCCGCACCCCACGCCGTCACGCCGTCACCAAGCCCGGACGGGATGGGAGCGCGGTCCCCGGTGCACCTCGGCGACGGAGCCGATGAAGCCCTTGTCCAGCCCGCGTCGCTAAGCCCATCGGGCGGCCGAAGCCTGCCTCCCGGCGTCAGCGTGATGGTCGTCGAGCCCTAATTTCGCGACCCAAGCCCAAAGTCCTGCCGCGGCCCCCCGACAGCGGACCTTCGTCTGATTTTTTAGCCACGTCCGATGACAAATTGGTAAGGCGGGCGGTTCGCGCATTGACAGGGGCGGTTCCCACGAACACCTTCCAAATAGCGCGAAAATCTACGCTTCCGGCCCGATGCTCCAGGTCTATCTGCCCGTCGCCGAGATCTCGGTGAATCTCCTGGTCATGCTGGGCCTTGGTGCGGCCATCGGCTTTCTCTCCGGCATGTTCGGAGTAGGCGGAGGCTTCCTGCTCACCCCGCTTCTGATGTTCTCAGGCATCCCACCGGCCATCGCTGTAGCGACCGGCGCAAATCAGATCGTCGCCTCGTCGGTGTCGGGGGCTCTGGTGCAATGGCGCCGCGGCAATATCGACTTCCGCATGGGCTGGGTGCTCATCATCGGCGGCGTGGTCGGCGCCGTTGCCGGCGTGCTCCTCGTCGGACTGCTGAGCAGGCTCGGCCATGCCGACGTCTTCATCTCGCTCGTCTACGTGATATTCCTCGGCGTCATCGGATCGCTCATGCTGGTTGAGAGCGTGAGCGCCATCCGGCGGACGCGCGCCGGACTGCCGGGAAGAGCGCGGAAGCCAGGCGAGCACACCTGGATCCACGGACTACCCTTCAAGATGCGCTTCCCGCGCTCGCGCCTCTATATCAGCGCTATTCCGCCTCTGATCCTTGGGGCCATCGTCGGCCTGCTCGCCTCGATCCTCGGCGTCGGCGGCGGCTTCATTGTCGTGCCGGGCATGATCTACCTCCTGCGCATGCCGACCAACGTGGTCATCGGCACCTCGCTGTTTCAGATCATTTTCGTGACCGCTGTCGTCACCGTCCTCTACGCGGTATTGAACCACTCGCTCGACATCCTGCTCGCCCTGCTGCTGGTGATCGGCGGAGTGCTCGGCGGATTGTTCGGCGCCGATGCCGGTCAGAGATTGAAGGGAGAGCAACTGAGACTTTTGCTTGCCGTCATGGTGCTCGCCGTGGCGCTGCGCTTGCTGATCGGACTCCTGGTGCCGCCCGAGGACCTCTACAGTCTCGGACCGATCGTGGCGGGGGCATAGACCATGCGGCCGGCACTCCTGCTCGCCCTCCTTGCGGCTCTGCTCCTGCCGGGGCGGCAAACTTTCGCGGCTGAGCCGCAAAGAGCCGAGCAAGTTCAGTCGGACGTCTCCACACGGGAGATCTCGATCCAATCGAACTTCACCGGCATCGAGATCGTGCTGTTCGGCTCCATCGACTTCACCCGCGCTCCCTCGCTGGACGAAGGTCCCTACGACGTCATCATGGTCATCCGCGGGCCAAACCGGCCTATCGTCGTCCGGCGCCAGGAACGGATCGCGGGACTTTGGATGAATGGCGCATCGGAGACGTTCCCCTCGGTGCCAGGCTACTATGCCGTGCTCGCCTCGCGGCCGTTCCGGGCGGTGGCCTCGGAAGCTGTTCTGAAGAACCTCGGCATCGGCTTCTCCAATCTCGATTTCGGCAAGACCGCCGAGGGCGAAACCGCCGATGACGGGTTCCGCGCAAGCCTGATCCGCTTGCAAGAGGAACATGGCCTGTTCCAGGAGTCCGACGACGCGATCAGTTTTATCGGCCGCAGCCTGTTTCGTGGAAGCGTCCAACTTCCGGTCAACGTGCCGATCGGCCGCTACACCACGCAAGTGTTCCTGTTTCGCGAAGGCAAGCTGTTAAGCCAGAGCCAGAACAGCCTGCAGGTCGAAAAGGTCGGCGTTGAGCGCGTGGTCTACATGCTCGCCTTCCACTACCCCTTCGCCTACGGGCTGCTGGCGGTGCTGATGGCGGTGAGC
>DASUZQ010000130.1:0-7981 GCA_036376815.1 Methyloceanibacter sp.
GTCGAGATCTGGAATCTCGTGTTCATGCAGTACGAGCAGGTCGCGGCGGATAAGCGCATCGACCTGCCGCAGCCCTCCATCGACACCGGCATGGGGCTTGAGCGCATCGCAGCCGTCTTGCAAGGCACCCATGACAATTACGAGATCGACCTGTTTCGCGCGCTGATCGCGGCCTCGGTCTCGCTCACCGGCGTGCCGGCCAAGGGCGAGGCCAAGCCAAGCCATCGGGTCATCGCCGATCATTTGCGCGCGGTCTCCTTCCTCATCGCCGACGGCGTGCTGCCGTCGAACGAGGGACGCGGCTACGTGCTCCGCCGCATCATGCGCCGCGCCATGCGTCACGCGCATCTGCTAGGCGCCGAGGAGCCTCTGCTGTGGCGGCTGGTGCCGACGCTGGTCACCGAGATGGGCCACGCCTACCCTGAGCTCGAGCGGGGACAGAGCTTGATCGTCGAGACTCTGAAGCTCGAGGAGACCCGCTTCCGCGATACGCTGGAGCGCGGGCTTCGCCTGCTCGACGACGCGACGAGGGGATTGAAGCGCGGCGACATGCTTCCCGGCGAGACGGCCTTCAAGCTTTACGACACTTACGGATTCCCCTTCGACCTGACCGAGGATGCGCTGAAAGCCCGCGGCATTGGCGTCGACACCAAGGGCTTCGCCGCTGCCATGGAGCGGCAGCGCGCCGAGGCACGGAAGTCCTGGGCTGGCTCAGGCGAGGCCGCGACCGAGACCTTGTGGTTTGAGCTGAAGGAGGAGGTGGGCGCCACCGAGTTTCTTGGTTACGGCGCCGAGGCCTCATCCGGAGAGATTGTGGCGCTCGTCAAGGACGGCAAGCGCGTGCCCGAGCTCAAAGCCGGCGAGCGCGGTGCTGTCATTGTCAACCAGACCCCATTCTATGGCGAGTCGGGCGGCCAGGTCGGCGACCGCGGGCTGATCTCGAGCCCGTCAGGCGCGCGCTTCACCGTCGAGGATACGCAGAAGAAGCTGCATGGCCTGTTTCTCCATTCCGGTGCGCTTGAAGCCGGCACGCTGAAGGTCGGCGAGGTGGTCGATCTTGAGGTCGATCATGCGCGCCGCACCGCGACGCGCGCCAATCACTCCGCGACGCATCTCCTGCACGAGGCGCTGCGCGAGGTGCTTGGGCTGCATGTGGCGCAGAAGGGTTCGCTGGTCGAGCCCGGGCGGCTCAGATTCGATTTCTCCCATCCGCGGCCGATGACGCAAGCCGAGATCAAGGCGGTGGAAGATCTCGCCAACGCCATGGTGCTGCAGAACTCAGCGGTCGAGACCCATCTCATGGGCCCCGACGAGGCGATCGCCAAGGGGGCGCTGGCGCTGTTCGGCGAGAAATATGGCGAGGAGGTCCGCGTCGTCAGCATGGGCAGGAGCGAGGCGAGCGACAAGGCCGATCACGCTTACTCCGTCGAGCTGTGCGGCGGCACGCATGTGCGGCGGACCGGCGATATCGGCCTCCTCAAGATCGTTGGCGAGAGCGCGGTCGCTTCCGGCGTCCGCCGCATCGAGGCGCTCACCGGTGAGGGGGCGCGCTCTCATCTCGCGGCGCAGGATCAGCGCGTGCGCGAGGCGGCTGAGCTGCTCAAAGTCGGCCCCGACGAGATGATCGAACGGCTCGCCGCCATTCTCGATGAGCGGCGGAAGCTCGAGAAGCAGCTCGCCGACGCCAAGCGCGAGCTCGCGCTCGGCGGCGGTGCGGCGGCCGACACCTCCTCGGCGATCCGCGATCTTGGGCGGGTGAAGCTGTTCGCCCGCACGCTGCAGGACGTGGCACCCAAGGATCTCCGCGGGCTTGTCGATGACGCCAAGCGCCAGCTCGGTTCTGGCGTGGTCGCCATCATCGGCGTGTCGGAGGAAGGCAAGGCCGGCCTCGTCGTCGGGGTCACCGACGACCTCACCCAAACCTACAACGCGGTCGAGCTTGCCCGCGCCGGCGCAGAGGCGCTTGGCGGCAAAGGTGGGGGAGGGCGCCCGGATCTCGCCCAGGCCGGAGGGCCCGACGGCGCCAATGCCGCCGCCGCGCTCGATGCCATCGCGGCGCGGATCACCGGCGGCGCTGCCGCCGAGGCGGACGCGGCCCGCGCGGGGACTGCCTGACGATGAGCCTCAAATCCGTCTGGCGAGACTGGCGGGTCAAGGTTCACGACATCCTAGAGGTCGGCGACGGCAATCCGATCGGCCGCGTCGTCAACGTCTTTCTCATCACTCTCATCGTCGCCAACGGCCTCGCCTTCGCCGCCGAGACGGTTCCCTCCCTCTATGCCAGCTATGGGCCTGAGTTCGAGGCCTTCAACACTTTCTCGGTGATGGTGTTCACCGTCGAATATGTGTTGCGCCTGTGGAGCTCGGTCGAGATCCCGTTGTTGCGTCGCATGCCGCATTGGCGCGCGCGTCTGACCTTCGCGATGAGGCCGATGATGATCATCGACCTGCTCGCCATTCTGCCCTGGTATGTCTACCTGATCGTGCCGTTCGATCTGCGTGCCTTGCGGGTCTTGCGCCTGTTCCGCCTGTTCCGCCTGCTTAAATTGCTGCGCTATTCGCCGGCGCTTCTGACGCTGAAGCGCGTCATCGCCCACGAATATCGCGCGCTGCTCGGCGCGATCCTTCTCATGATGATGCTGATGTTGTTCTCGGCGGCCGTCATCTATTTCCTCGAGCGCGGAGCGCAGCCCGATAAGTTCGGCTCAATTCCCGCCGCCGCCTGGTGGGCCTTGTCGACGCTCACCACCGTCGGATATGGTGACATCGTGCCGGTGACGCCGCTCGGCAAGGTATTCGGCAGCATCGTGATGCTGCTCGGCCTCGGCATGTTCGCCCTTCCCATCGCTATTCTTTCCGCCGGCTTCAGCCAGGAATCGGCGCGCCACGAATTCGTGGTGACCTGGAGCATGGTGGCGCGCGTGCCGCTGTTCTCGACGCTCGACGCAGCCGAGGTGGCTGAGGTCACCAAGCTGCTGTACACGCGTGTGTTCCAGCCGGGCGCCACCATCGTGCCTGCGGGCGACCCTGGCGGGGCGATGTATTTCATCGGCAGCGGCGACGCCACGGTTTGCGTGGTGCCGGGACAGCCCATCAAGCTGCATGAAGGCGATTTCTTCGGCGAGATGGCGCTGCTCGAACATCGCACTCATAGGCATGCCGTGGTCGCCGACACGGTTTGCCGCGTCTATGTGCTGGACAGCGAGGGGTTGGCACGGCTCGGCCGCCGCCATCCGGAAATCGTCAGGCATATCAATGAGGTGGCTAAGCAGAGGGCGCTTGAGAACCAAAAGCTTCGCCGTGCGCCACGCTCTTCACGCGCCAAATCTCCCGCCGCGAAGAAAGAGACCGAAGCGCAGTAGCGGCGGCCCGGCTCAGGCCGCGGCGCGGTCCGCCATCGCCGCCTGCAGCCGCTCATCGGTCTTGTCGAGAAAACCTGTGGTGGAGAGCCACGCCTGATCGGCACCGACCAGCAGCGCCAGGTCCTTGGTCATGAAGCCCGCCTCGATGGTACCGACCACGACCTTTTCCAGCGTCTCGGCGAAGCGGCCAAGCTCGGCATTGTCGTCGAGCTTGGCGCGATGCTTGAGACCGCCGGTCCAGGCGAAGATCGAGGCCGTGGCATTGGTCGAGGTCGCCCGTCCCTGCTGATGCTGCCGATAATGGCGGGTGACGGTGCCGTGCGCGGCCTCGGCAAGCACCGTCTTGCCGTCGGGCGTCATCAGCACGCTCGTCATCAGCCCGAGCGAGCCGAAGCCTTGCGCCACGGTGTCGGACTGCACATCGCCGTCGTAGTTCTTGCACGCCCACACATAGCCGCCGGACCATTTCAGGCACGCCGCCACCATGTCGTCGATCAGCCGGTGCTCGTAGGTCAGTCCGCGCCGCTCGAACTCTTCGCGGAACTCCGCTTGATACACCTCGGCGAAGATGTCCTTGAAGCGCCCGTCATAGGCCTTGAGGATGGTGTTCTTGGTGGAGAGATAGACCGGATAGTTGCGCATCAGCCCGTAATTCAGGCTGGCGCGTGCGAAGTCCCTGATCGAGTCGTCGACGTTGTACATGGCGAGCGCCACGCCGGGGCCTTTGAACTCATGCACCTCGTGCTCGATGCGGGCGCCGTCCTCGCCGATAAAGCTGATGGTGAGCTTGCCGGCACCGGGCACCCGGAAGTCGGTGGCGCGGTAGACGTCGCCATAGGCATGGCGGCCGATGACGATGGGCTTGGTCCAACCTGGCACGAGACGCGGAACGTTGCGGCAGATGATCGGCTCGCGGAAGATCACCCCGCCAAGGATATTGCGGATGGTGCCGTTCGGCGACTTCCACATCTTCTTGAGACCGAACTCTTTCACCCGCGCTTCGTCGGGGGTGATGGTCGCGCATTTGATGCCGACGCCGCAGTCCTTTATGGCGTAGGCCGCGTCGACGGTGACTTGGTCGTCGGTCAAGTCGCGGTTCTCAATGGAAAGATCGAAGGTGCGGAGCTCGATATCGAGATAGGGCTTGATCAGCTTGTCCTTGATCAGCTGCCAAATGACCCGAGTCATCTCGTCCCCGTCGAGATCGACGACGGGGTTCGTCACCTTGATCTTGCTCACTGGAAGTCTCCGGCGGGATAGTTGAAGGCGTATCGCTCTCGCTTTCGGCTCACCATTGCGGCCTGCTCGCCCCTATAGCATCGTGTTCCGATGATGAAAACAAGAGCCGAGGCCGAACCGAGAAGGCGGGCAAAACCGAAGCGACGGGCGGTGCCCAAATCGCGGGCAAAATCCCACCCCGATGGCTTCGCGCCCGCGGTGATCCTGGTCGAGCCGCAGCTTGGCGAGAATATCGGCTTCGCCGCGAGGGCCATGGCCAATTTCGGCCTCACCGAGCTTCGCCTCATCGCCCCTCGCGATGGCTGGCCGAGCGACAGAGCGCGCGCTGCTGCTGCTGGCGCCGATGCCATCATCGACGCTGCGACGGTCTATCCGAGCCTTGAGGCTGCAATCGGCGATCTCACCTTCCTGCTCGCCACCACGGCGCGGCCGCGCGGCATGGTGAAACCTGTGCTGACGCCCGCCGGCGCTGCCCGCGAGCTTGGCGCGCGCGGGGCGAAGGGCGAGCGCACAGGGGTGATGTTCGGGCCTGAGCGAAGCGGCCTCGACAACGATGCGATCTCGCTCGCCGACGCCATCGTGACCGCGCCGGTCAATCCGTCTTTCGCCTCCTTGAGCATGCCTCAGACCGTGCTGCTCGTCTGCTATGAATGGCTGCAGGCACGAGGGTCTGAGCCGTCGCTCGGCCGCGCTACAGAATGCGATGGCCCGGCGGCGGAAGGACTCGACCTTTCCGGTACGCGGCAGGCGACTCGCGCCGAACTGCTCGCGCTTTTCGAGCACCTGGAAAGCGAGCTCGACCGGTGCGGTTTCCTGCGTCCGCCGGAGAAGCGGCCCACCATGGTACGCGCCATCCGCAACATGTTTCATCGCATGGGCGCGACCGAGCAGGACGTCCGCACCTGGCGCGGAATCGTGGCCTCGCTCAGCGGTAGCAACCGGCGCAAGGGCAAGGGGGAGGGGTCATAGTTCTGCCCCGTTTCTGCTATTGCGATGACCCTTGAGGATGATTAGCTTCCGGGCACCGCAGGGAGAGGGGCAATCGATGCGAGTCGCGTGGATTGAATGGAGCGGGGCCGCGCTCACGGCAGTGCTCGCGCTCTTGGCCGGAGGACCGCTTAACGCCGCGGACCAGTCCGGCGTCCACTACGTTGCCGAGGAGCTTGGCAACCGCACCAAGCCGGCGGGTGCAGCGCAAGGCGCTCCCAAAGGGCTGAGCGACAGTGCCGTACGCGTGATGTCGACCTTCGCGCTTTCCATCGTTCCAGATCAGGTGCCGGCGGGGCCTGGCGGGCAGATGGTCAAGATCGATAAATCCGACCCCAACAAATATCTCATCCCCCTCGACGATGCGCGCCAAATCATCCGCGTCGCCACCCGCTCGGCCTATGCCGAGGTCTGCCAGCTTCCGGAGTTCGAGAAGGCCAATTTCGACGCGATGATTCGGAGCGAGAAAGTGCGCGGCTGGACCGCCGAGCAGATGATGTTCATCCACGCCCTGCACACCTTCGCCACCTCCTACTTCGCCGGCAACGTCAAGATCACCGAGTCTGACGCCGGCCAATCGGGGGACGTGGCCAAAGAGGGTGCGGCGGCGGCCAATGCCGCCAAGGGCGACGCCACGACCATCACCACGAAGAAACTCGAATGCGCGCCCGGGCAGAAGGAAAAGGTGAGGGCGGCGATCAACACCTACGTACAGTCGGTACCCGCCGCGCAGGCGGCACCGGCAGCGCCCGAGCCCCCGGCAGCGGCGGCTGCGCCAGAGGCCGCCCCGGCGCCCGCTCCGGTCGCCGGCGGCGCCAATTGACACTTTCCCGGCATTCCGTGTAACAGAGCGCGGGCGGCGCTTCCTCCCTCAAGGTTTGGAGCGCTCGAAGGCGAGGCCTTGAACGCAGGCTTCCGCCCTTCATCGCAAATGGTTTAAGGAGCTGCCGCGGCCGACAAGCCCGCGAGCAAGCTCAATTCGGCTTTGGAGCTTTTGATAATGACGAAACGCGTGAACGCGAAGCATAAGATCGACCGCAGGCTCGGCGAGAATATCTGGGGCCGGCCGAAGAGCCCTTACAACAAGCGTGAATATGGGCCCGGCGAGCACGGCCAGCGCCGCCGCGGCAAGCTTTCCGACTACGGCCAGCAGCTCCGCGCCAAGCAGAAGCTGAAAGGCTATTACGGCAACATCACCGAGAAGCAGTTCAAGGCGATCTACAGCGAGGCGGCTCGGCTCAGAGGCGACACGTCCGAAAATCTAATCGGCCTCTTGGAGCGGCGGCTCGACGCCATCGTCTATCGCGCCAAATTCGTGCCCACGGTTTTCGCCGCGAGGCAATTCGTGAGCCACGGTCATGTGCGGGTCAACGGCCGCCGCGTCAACATCTCGAGCTACCGCTGCCGCGAAGGCGACGTGATCGAGGTGCGCGACAAGGCCAAGGATGCCGGCATGGTGCTCGAATCGGCGCAAAGCCCCGAGCGGGACGTGCCTGACTATCTCGAGGTGGACCACTCCAAGATGACGGCGAAGCTGCTCCGCTCGCCGACGCTTTCGGACGTGCCCTATCCGGTGATGATGGAGCCGAACCTCGTCATCGAGTTCTACTCGCGCTAATCGCTCTCACTCACGCGCAGACCGTCATGGCCGGGCTTGTCCCGGCAATCCACGTTTGGGGTTCGTGGATGCGCGGGACAAGCCCGTGCATGACGAAATCTGGTGATGGGGAAGCGGCCTACGCCGTGAGCGTCTGGGCGTTGTGCGTAATGCCCTTGGCCGAGAGCAGCTCCTGCAATTCGCCGGCCTGGAACATCTCGCGCACGATATCGCAGCCGCCGATGAACTCTCCCTTGACGTAGAGCTGCGGAATCGTCGGCCAGTTGGAATAGGCCTTGATGCCGTCTCGCACGCTCATGTCGTCGAGCACGTTGATGTCTTTGAAATCGACGCCGAGATGGTTGAGGATCTGCGCCACCTGCATGGAGAAGCCGCATTGCGGCATCTCTTTCGTGCCCTTCATGAACAGCACGACGTCGTTGCTCGCGACCTGCTTGCCGATCCAGTCCTGAACTTCCTGCCCGCTCATTCGATTTGATCTCCTTTAGGACGGCGCCTTCGTCTTGAGCGCGAGTGCATGCAGCGCCCCGCCCATCTGACCTTTCAGCGCATCATAAACCATCTTGTGCTGCTCGACGCGCGATTTGCCGCGAAACGCTTCCGACACGACGGTGGCGGCATAATGATCGCCGTCACCAGCGAGATCGTCGATCGAGACAAGAGCGTCGGGAAAACGCTCCTTGATCAGCCGCTCGATATCCGCCGCCGCCATGGCCATATGCGTCGTTTCCTTGACAGTCCCGCCGATCTTAGCCGCCGCCCATGAAGGCCGGCA